>JAJQAS010000112.1 GCA_021203685.1 Clostridiales bacterium
TCAATCGCTATGGATTTTTTAGGTGTTCAACTTCATTTTACAATCGACCAAAATGAAATTATTTTTCTGTCTGGAGTGTAAC
This sequence comes from Clostridiales bacterium, assembly GCA_021203685.1. Taxonomy (GTDB): domain Bacteria; phylum Bacillota; class Clostridia; order Oscillospirales; family Oscillospiraceae; genus Onthomonas. The sequence continues at coordinate 83 of JAJQAS010000112.1, forward strand.
ATTTTGTTACTAAATTTCTGTTACTTCCCCGAAAATCATCGGAAAAGCTTCATTTTTTTAGGCATTTTGTGTTGTCTGTTCTTTCCATTTGCTTTATTTTGTTCATTTTTTACTTGACAACAGCGTGTTTTTGGTCTATAATGCAAGAGCGTTAAGAATTGTAACAAAAATTACAAAGCGTAACCAAATCACAACAGAGTATTTTCGCTCTGTTTCTGTGGAGGTCTATGTATGAACCAACCAGATTCTGCGGTGGCGTCAAAACGTCTGGCATTGCTTGTGCTGCGGCTTGTCGCTGTCTTTGCCCTGGTGCTGGCAGTGGTATTTGTGCTGACCAACCCCGCCAAGGCCAAAAACGTCTATACCATTCAGGCCGACTCCGATACCTATACCATCGAGACCACAGCGGACGAGGTGGATGAGGCGCTGGATGAAGCGGGTATCGATGTCAGCGCCACCGATACCATCGACACCCAGGAATCCGAGGATTCCGTGGACGTGTCCATCACCCGGGCCGAGTACGCCACACTGACCGTGGATAAAACGCTCTCCACTGTCCTCCTCCAGGAGGGCGACACGGTGCAGGATGTCCTCACCCGCCTGAATGTGGAGCTGGGTGAAAACGACATCGTCTCCATGGACCTGGACGAGACCGTCAGCGGCGGCGACTCCATCGTGGTCAACCGGGTGGAGATCACCTATTATGACGAGGTGGAAACCTCCGCCTACGACACCGCCCGCGTGGCCGACCCCGACAGTTACATCGGCACCGAGTACATCAAGCAGGCCGGTGTCGCCGGGACCACCACCTATACTTATGAGAAGAAGATCGTCGACGGCGGCGAGCCGGTCATCACCCTGGTGAACACCGAGACCACCGACATGGTCACGGAGATTACCGCCTACGGCACCAAGGTCTATTTCTCCGGGCTCAGCTCTCTGAGTGCTTCCAGCGTCTACATGACCAACAAGGATGAAGAGCTGGGGACCATCACCATGTCCGACGGCACCACCTACAGCTACAGCTCCGTGGCGACTTACACCGCCACCGCCTACACCTCCAAGTCCGGCAAGCACACTTCCACCGGGCGCACCGCTCAGGTGGGCGTGGTCGCGGTAGACCCCTCCGTCATCCCCTACGGGACCAAGATGTACATCACCAGCGGCAGCATCGTCTACGGTGTCTGCGTGGCCGGGGACTGCGGGGTCAAGGGCAAGACCATCGACCTGTATTACGACTCCAAGTCCCAGTGCTACTCCTTCGGCCGACGGAGCTGCACCGTCTACTTCCTCAACTGATATCGTACCCTCTCCCCTCCCCTGCTGTGCCCGCGCACGGCGGGGGAGGTTTTTTGTTGAGGGGTGCGCTCTGTCGTCACCCCTGTGCTGCCCACGCTGCCTTAGCCGTATCACGCGGCCCGGGGAACGTCCAGATTACAGCCCCATGGCGTCGGACAGGTTGTCCATCACGTCCGTGACTGCCTTGATGGCCCGGGCGGCGGAGGAACGCTTGGCGCGTTTCCGGCGGGTGGGCACCATTGCCCCCACTGCCGCGCCCACGGCGATCCCCATGCCTACCCCCCGCAGGAAGTTGGTCGTTGTCATTGCTGCACTCACCTCGCTTACAAAAATTCCGGCGCAAAACCGCGCAGGGCTAGTATGCGCGGCTTTGCGCCGTTTTTGTCCGGCGGGAGCGTGGTTTTTTCTGGCAAAGAAATCGCAGGCGGTTTTTCCCCAAAAACGGATTGCAAAGACGCCCTCCTTCATGTATAATTACACGTAGGAAAACGATAAACACGCCGCACAATGGGGTGCGGCGCTACCATAACGAAGGAGTGAAACCATGAAACTGCTGATCAAACAGGGCAAAATCGTCGATCCGGTCAGCGGAATTGGCGGGAAAATGGACATTCTCATCGAGGACGGACGCATTTCCTGCATCGGAAGCCAGCTGGAAGACCGTTACGCCCAGGTGGTGGACGCCAGAGGCTTCGCCGTCTGCGCCGGTCTGGTGGATATGCACGTCCACCTGCGGGACCCCGGCCTGACCTATAAAGAGGACATCGTCACCGGGACGGCCGCCGCCGCCCACGGCGGCTTTACCTCCATCGCCTGCATGGCCAACACCAGGCCCGTGGCCGACAACCCGGAGACCATCCGTTACATCCGCGAGAAAGCCCGGCAGGAGGGCAGCGGCGTTCAGGTGCTGCCGGTGGGCGCTGTCACCGTGGGCCTGCAAGGTCAGGAGCGCACCAACTTCAAAGCGCTGAAAGCCGCAGGAGCCGTTGCCCTCTCGGACGACGGTGTACCGCTGATGGACGCCAACCTGATGCGGGACGCGCTGATCGTTGCGGGCCGTCAAAAGCTGCCCATCCTCTGCCACGAGGAGGACAGCACCCTGGCCGCCAACTACGCCGTCAACGAGGGCCGGGTCTCCCGGCAGCTGGGCATTCATGGCCGCCCGGCCATTGCCGAGGAGATCATGATCATGCGGGACGCGATGCTGGCCGAGGAGACGGGCCAGCCTGTCCACATCTGTCACATCTCCACCGCCAAGAGCGTGGACATCGTTCGGCGCTACAAGCGCCGGGGGGTGCAGATCACCTGCGAGACCTGTCCCCAGTACTTCACCCTGACCCACGAGCAGGTGCTGCTCCAGGGGTCTATGGCACGGGTCAACCCGCCGCTGCGCCCCACCAAGGACGTGGAGACCATTGTGGAGGGTCTGCGGGACGGCACCATCGACTGCATCGTCACCGACCACGCCCCCCACTCCGCCGAGGAAAAGGCAAAGCCCCTGACCGAGGCCCCCAGCGGCATGGTGGGGCTGGAGACCTCGCTGGCCATCTCGCTGACCCAGCTCTACCACACCGGCAAAATGAGCCTGGCCGATGTCATCCGCAAAATGACCATCAACCCCTCCCGCATCCTGCGGCTGCGCAAGGGCAGCCTGAGCATGGGGGCCGATGCCGACCTGACCATCTTCGACCCCAAC
>JAJQAS010000130.1 GCA_021203685.1 Clostridiales bacterium
AAACAAAGGATAAAACGCCCCACCCCAGCCATACTAACCCCAAAAACGCAGGAGTGTGAACAGCCATGTTCCCCATGGAAACAGATTTGATTTTGGAAGCCACGGAGCTGTGGCGGCAGCGGCCCGGCGATCCCGGAGAGCTGCCCGGGGTGGCGACCCGGGAATATCTGCGGGAGGGGTTCCCAGTCACAGAGGTCAGGGTGCTGGACCAAATCGGCGCGGAGGCGGTGGGCAAGCCGGTGGGGACCTACCTGACCATCGAGACCGACCGGACGGGACGGGACGGGGATCACCCCCAGCGGGCGGCGGAGGCGGTGGCCGGGGAGCTGCGGGGCCTTTTGCCCGAAGGCGAACGTGGCAGCGCCCTTGTGGTGGGACTGGGCAACCGGGCCATCACCCCCGACGCGGTGGGACCCTGGGCGGTGGACCACACGGTCGTCACCCGGCATCTGGTGTCTCATCTGCCGGAGACGTTTGGAGACTTCCGCCCGGTGGCGGCGGTGGCCACCGGGGTGCTGGGCACCACCGGCGTGGAGAGCGGCGAGCTGGTGAAGGCCTTGTGCCAGCGGCTGCGTCCGGCGATGGTGGTGGCCATCGATGCGTTGGCGGCCCGCTCCGCCCGGCGGCTGTGCCACACCATCCAGCTGGCGGACACCGGCATCGTCCCCGGCTCCGGGGTGGGCAACGCCCGCTTTGCCCTGACCCGGGAGGAGCTGGGGGTGCCTGTGCTGGCGGTGGGGGTCCCCACCGTGGTGCGGGCGACTGCCCTGGCCGCCGACCTGGGGGCGGACGATGGCCAGCGGGAGACGTTGGGCGGTCTGCTGGTGACTCCCAAGGACATCGACGCCCTGGCGGCGGAGCTGGCCCGAATCATCGGCTGCGGCGTGACCATGGCCCTCCAGGAGGGCCTCACGGCGGAGGACGTAGCGTATTTGCTGCGGTGAGGCGACCGAGAAAAAACGGCGATTTGCGGCATTGGGACAGAAAAGCGGCCTCCGGGATATTGCATAACCCACAAAAGTGTGGTATGCTGTTCCCAGTCTGTAAAAACGGAGGAGAACCAAACCTATGGCTGAATGCAACCACGACTGCTCCAACTGCACCGCCAATTGCAGTTCCCGGGAGAATGCCATCCCCAAGGAGCCGGTCAACCAATATTCCAATGTCAAACACGTCATCGCCGTCATGAGCGGCAAGGGCGGCGTGGGCAAGAGCATGGTCACCGCGTCCCTGGCCGTGGCCACCGCCAAGCTGGGCTTCAAGGTGGGCATCCTGGATGCGGACATCACCGGCCCGTCCATCCCCAAGAGCTTCGGCATCCATGAGCGGGCCATCGGTGTGGACGAGGGCATCGTCCCCGCTGTCACCCGCACCGGCGTGAAAATCATGTCCCTGAACCTGCTGACCGAGCACGAGACCGACCCGGTGGTCTGGCGTGGGCCGGTCATCGCCGGGGTGGTCAAGCAGTTCTGGACCGATGTGTACTGGGGCGACATCGACTACCTCTTTGTGGATATGCCTCCCGGAACCGGCGACGTGCCCCTGACGGTGTTCCAGTCCCTGCCCGTGGACGGCATTTTGGTGGTCACGTCCCCCCAGGATCTGGTCTCCATGATCGTCGCCAAGGCGGTGAACATGGCCAACCTGATGAACGTGCCGATTCTGGGCCTCATCGAGAACTACAGCTACTTCGAGTGCCCCGACTGCGGGATGCGCCACCGCATTTTTGGCGAGAGTCACATCGCGGAGGTGGCTGTAGAGAACCATTTGCCCGTGCTGGCCCAGTTGCCCATCGACCCGGCCATCGCCGCTGCCGTGGACGCGGGAATGGTGGAGGCCATCGAACCCAACGGACTGGCGGACACCGCCAGCATCGTTACCTCTATGCTGAAATAAGTGCAAAAAACGCCCGGACCCGGTTTCATATCGCCGGTGTTCGGGCATTTTTGCGTTGGTTTGAAATTGCTCACAGTCAGAGTTTCCCATCATTGCAAATTGCACATTGCACATTGCAAATTGCTCACAGGTCCTCCCCGCGGAAGTACTTCCCCAGCGGCTTCGCCAGCAGCACGAAGACCACCAGCGTGATAATGGTGTTCAGGCCCATATAGACGATGTTGTAGAGGAAGGAATAGACCCAGGGATTGCCCATGGGCAGGCCCAGGAACACGTCGGGCATATAGGATGCCCAGACGGTGGCTCCCACTACCCAATGCACCAGGAACCGGGCCAGACAGCCGATGACAGTGCCGATGTAAATGCCGCCGCGCTTGTCCTTCATCACACCGGCCAGACCCAGGGCGGTGAAGGCCACCAGATAGTCCCCGATGATGGACTGCCAGCCCAGGGCGAAGCCGCCGTCAAAGACGAATTGCAGCACGCCAAAGACGAACCCGGCCAGCAGACCGGGGCCAAGGCCCCACCGGACGGCGAACAGGATCATGGGCACCATGGCCAGCACCACCGAGCCGCCCCAGGGCATCTCCCACAGCTTGATCATGCTGAGGATCTGGGCGGCGGCCACCATCAGCGCCCCCTCGCAGAGCATTCTCACCCGCGTTGCGTATTCATAAAAACGACCTCCCAAAAGACAAAATCAGACGATTCCGTTTGCGCAGCCCTGTGAAGAGCTATTAGCTATTAGCTTTTAGCCATTAGCTTGGCAGTGCTGCCTTTTCAGCTCTACGCTTTTCGCTTGCATAGCCTGACTAACAGCTAACAGCTAACGGCTAACAGCTTATCACAGCCGAAGGCTGCGCGCCTCCATCTCAGCCGGGGATGGCCCCCAGCGCCCCTGCGTTTTATGCGGTTGGTTCTATTCTACTCGAAGACGGGCGGTTGTCAACCCCTCAATACACCACGTTTTTCAGTTCCTTCCCGGTGTTCCACCGGCGGAGGTTCTCACAGCAGATGTCGCAGATGATGTTCTCGATGGCGTCCAGCCGCCCGAAGGAGCCGCCGGAGACGTGGGGGGTGATGAGGCAGTTTTCCGCGCTCCACAGGGGATGGTCTTTGGGCAGGGGTTCCGGGTCGGTCACGTCCAGCGCCGC
>JAJQAS010000223.1:0-7196 GCA_021203685.1 Clostridiales bacterium
AGACGGTCCTTGGGGATGCGGCAGTCCTCGAAAATCAGCTCGCAGGTGGAGGAGCCGCGGATGCCCATCTTCTTCTCGTGCTTGCCCACGGAGAAGCCGGGGTCGGTGCGCTCCACGATGAAGGCGGAGATCTCCTTCTGCTTGCGGCCGCGGCGGTCCAGCACGGTGCCGGTGACGGCGATGATGATGAACACGTTGGCATAGCCCGCGTTGGTGATGAAAATCTTGGAGCCGTTCAGCACCCACTCATCGGTGGCTTCGTCCAGCACAGCGTAGGTCTGCTGGCCCTGGGCATCAGTGCCCGCGCCCGGCTCGGTCAGGCCGAACGCGCCCAGCCACTCGCCGGAGCAGAGCTTGGGCAGATATTTTTCCTTCTGGGCGGGGGTGCCGTTCTCAAAGATGGGGGCGGCGCACAGAGAGGTGTGGGCGGAGACGATAACGCCGGTGGTGCCGCAGACCTTGCTCAGCTCTTCCACGGCCATGACGTAGCTCAGCACGTCCGCGCCGGCTCCGCCGTACTCCTTGGGGAAGTAGATGCCCATCATGCCCAGCTTGGCCATCTTCTTGACGGTCTCTTCGGGGAAGCGCTCTTCCTCATCGACCTCCTGGGCCAGGGGCTTGACCTCGTTCTCAGCGAACTCCTGGTACATCTTCTGTACCAGTTCCTGCTCTTTGGACAGAGTAAAATCCATAAAACTAGATCCTCCTATTTGAATTATGTACACCCGCCGGGACACAGGGCCGCGCCCCGGCGGTGCAGCGTGTTTTCAGGAATTACAGGGCGTCGACAGGGGTCTTGGTGCGGTCGGCGTTATAGACATAGAAGCCCTTGCCGGTCTTGCAGCCCAACTGGCCGCCGCGGACCATCTTCCGCAGCAGGGGGCAGGCGCGATACTTGCTGTCGCCGGTCTCCTCATACAGAACGTCCATAATGGCCAGGCAGATGTCCAGGCCCACATAGTCGCCCAGTTCCAGGGGACCCATGGGGTGGTTGGCGCCCAGCTTCATGGCGGCGTCGATACCGGCGATGTCGGATACGCCCTCCATCTTGATGAAGGCGGCCTCGTTGATCATGGGGATCAAGATGCGGTTGACCACGAAACCGGCGGCCTCATTGACCTGCACGGGAGTCTTGCCGATCTGGACGGAGATCTCCTTGATCTTCTCCACGGTCTCGGGGGCGGTGTTGGCGCCGGCGATGACCTCGATGAGCTTCATGCGGTCGGCGGGGTTGAAGAAGTGCATACCGATGACGGGATGCTCGATGCCCTTGCCGATCTCGGTGATGGACAGGGAAGAGGTGTTGGAGGCGAGGATGCAGTCGGGCTTGCAGATCTTGTCCAGCTCGCCGAAGGTGGTCTTCTTGACGCCCATATCCTCAAAGGCGGCCTCGACAATCAGGTCGGCGTCGCCGCAGAGGTCTTCCTTCAGGCCGGGGGTGATGTTGGCCAGGATGCCGTCCACTTTCTCCTGGGACAGCTTGCCCTTGGCGACCAGACGGGCGTAGCCCTTCTCGATCTTGGCCTTGCCACCGGCGGCCCACTCCGCCTTGATGTCGCACAGAGCGACCTGTACACCACACTGGGCGAACGCCTTGGCGATGCCCTGACCCATAGTACCGGCGCCGATAATACCTACTTTCATATTTGTGACCTCCTGAAATTTTTTTATGTGAATTAAAAATGCGTAACGGTGAAACATTTCCCACACTTACAACTTTTAGCTCTTAACTATTAGCCTGGCGGTTCCTGGTTTTAAGTGCTGCGCTTATTGTTTGCAATGCTTTACAAACAGCCTGTTTTGCTCTCGGCTTTCTTTTTAGCCGTTCGCTTTAGATTGAGTAGTACCTGACTAACAGCTAATAGCTAGCGGCTAACAGCTCATCACTCAGTTGTTCGTGAAAACGGGCTTGGGCTTGGGTTTCTCACGGCTCATGAAGCAGCCCATGCCTTCGATTTGGTCGTGGGTCTCGAAGCAGGAACCGAACAGATCCTCTTCCAGAGCGATGGCGGCGTCGATGTCCATGTCCAGACCGTCGTTGATGGCCTTCTTGCAGGCGCGGACGGCGATGGGGGCGTTCTTGGCGATACCGGCGGCCATTTTCAGTGCGGCGGGCATTAGGTCAGCGGCGGGATAGACGGCGTTGACCAGGCCAATGCGGTAAGCCTCGTCGGCCTTGATGTTGCGGGCGGTGTAGATGAGCTGCTTGGCCATGCCGGGGCTGACCAGACGGGCCAGGCGCTGGGTTCCGCCGAAGCCGGGGGTGATGCCCAGACCCACTTCGGGCTGGCCGAACACGGCGGTGTCGGAGCAGATGCGGATGTCGCAGCTCATGGCCAGCTCGTTGCCGCCGCCCAGGGCGAAACCGTTGACCGCAGCAATGACGGGGATGGGCAGGGTCTCGATCTTGCGGAACACATCGTTCCCCTTCTTGCCAAAAGCAGTGCCCTCGGCCTTGGTCAGGCTGCTCATCTCGCCGATGTCCGCTCCGGCAACGAAGCTCTTTTCACCGGCGCCGGTGATGACCAGACAGCGGATGGCATCCAGGTCGAGGGAGTCGATGGCGGCGTCCAACTCCTCCAGGACGGAGCTGTTCAGCGCGTTGAGGGCTTTGGGACGGTCAATGGTCAGGACGGCCACCGCTCCCTGGGTTTCCAGGTTGATGAAAGACATAGAGGTTCCTCCTTGGTGTCTTGGTATGGATTGCGGGAGTGAAGTTTGTTATTTTTTTAACTAACTATCTTGATACAAAGTATACCCCTTTTCTCGTCCGGTTGCAAGGGGGAACACCAAAAAGAATGATAAATTCTTGACAAAGTTTCCGGGAATACTTTCGTCAAGATGTACAAAACCGAGAATTGGCAAGTTTGCCGAAAACCCGGGGAGCTGTTTACAAAAAATTGTTGACAGTTACAAATGCAATGTAGTATAATAATAATGATTTCGGCAAATGGAGGCGACAGGGATGGGCAGCGACAGGCAGGAGGGCCAAATGGCCGACCAGCTTCTGGTCAGTTTGCGGCAGGCGTATTCCCAATACGAGGCGGACTACCGCTCCCTGAAACAGGAAAGCGGCCTGTTGGGCGCGCTGCGGAGCTATTTTTCGGGCAACAGCGTTTCCAATGACCCCATCCACAGGGAATTTATTGAGCGTGTGGGCCAGCTGACCCAGGAGTTGGCCGGGGAGCTGGCGCAGTTGGAAGCCCCCGACCCGTGGGCGGATGAGGCCGCCGACATCCTGCTGGTGCTGCGCTCCGGCAAAAGCGGCGACGCAGCGGAGTGGAGCCAAATGGCGGCGGAGCAGATGCTGGAGCCGCTGCTCCCGTATCTCTCCCGGCCCCGGCTGGAACAGGCGCTGCGGGAGTATCGGGCGGCGTACCGGCGTATGCTGCCCGCCCAGGAAAAACTGGCGAAAAGCATGGCGGCGGAGCTGAACCGCCGCTGAATCTCCCATTACCTATCAATAAGAATACCGATCAAATGGCCGTACCAGATGCAGTTTATCCGGTACGGCTTTCTATGACTTCACATTCTTTATTCTTTGTGGAACTGTTCCCCGGGGCCTTTTAGCGGTTCCGGGGGTTTTCCCGTTCCCGGAGCAGCTGTGTCCCCGCCGCCAGCAGGGCGGGCGCGGCAATTAGTCCCCAGAAGCCGAAGAGCAGCAGTCCCAGGTACATGGTCAGCACGGTGAAAAAGGGGATGGTGCCCGCCTGGGTGCTGACGAACCGTGGTTCCAACACCGTGCGCATCAGCCAGAGGGCCAGCCACAGGCCCACCATCCCCAAAGCCCGCAGCGCTGTTCCCTCCAGCCACAGCAGTCCCGCCCAGGGCAACAAAATCACCCCGCAGCCCAGCAGGGGCAGCGCGTCGGCGGCGCACACAAGCGCCGCCACAGGCACCGCGCCGGGCATCCCCATCACCAGCAGCCCCACCGCCAGCACCGGGAACTGCACCAGCAGCAGCTTTCCCTGGGCCTTTAGCCAGCCCAGCGCCCCGATTTTGAGGGAGCGCAGGGCGGTGCAAACCGTGCGGCTCCAGTCCTCCGGCACCAACCGCGGCAGAGTCGGGCGCAGCCGGGGCCAGTCCAGGGCGGCGTAAAAGGACGAGAGCAGGCAGACGAGCAGGAAGAACAGTCTTTCCGGCAGGGCGGCGAGCAGATTTGCGCTGAGCCGGGCGGCCCAGGCGGTCAGACGCTGGACCCAGGCGGAACTGCTCTGGCTGAGGAGCTGAACCAGCCCCGCCGCCAGGTTGCCCACCGAGCCGGGGAGCCTTTGGGCAAGGGCTTCCAGCCGGGCCAGCAGGGAGGGGATGTCCGGGAACAGCCCGGTCACGCCGTCGATGACGCAGCAGAGCTTTACCGCAGCCCAGACCAGCGCCGCGCCAGCCAGCACAACCGTTCCGCCCAACACCAGCGCCACCCCCAACCACCGTGGGACCCCCTTGCTCTCCAGCCAGCGGACGGGCCTGGCGGCGGCGGATGCAGCCAAAAGTGCAAAAAGAGCGGCCCAGACGCACTGCCGCACCGCCGGAAAACAGACCGTCAGCAACAGAAACAGGCAGAGACAGCCCTTTTTCTTACCCTGTGACATGGATGACTCCTATCTGACAAACTGCTTTCTACAGTTTTCGTATTTTTTGGATGAATCAACGGTTGCAAAGCGGAGAAGGGGGTGCTATAATCACCTCTGTATCACGAACACAAATGACCACGCGGCGTGGACAAATGTAGGAGGAGAACATACCATGTCGAAGGTGACCAAATACTTTATCGTGGAGGCCAGCGCCCTGCCGGAGATCTTCCTCAAGGTGGCCCAGGCAAAAGAGGCGCTGGAGCTGGGAGAGGCGGCGACGGTGAACGAGGCCACCCGCATGGCGGGCATCAGCCGCAGCGCCTTCTACAAGTACAAGGATGCGGTGCGTCCGTTCAACGACATGATGAACGGCCACATCGTCACCTTTCAGGCGATGCTCCGGGATGAGCCGGGAGCCCTTTCCGCCATCCTGAATATCTTTGCCGCCAGCGGCGGGAATATTCTCACCATCAACCAGACCATCCCCACCGGCAGCGTGGCCGCCGTCAACCTCAGCGCCGAGACCAGCGGCCTGAACGTCTCGCTGGATGAGCTGGTCCACCGGGTCAGCGCCATGGACGGCGTGGTGAAGTTTGAGGTGCTGGCCGGGTAAATGTGTCAATTTCTGTCCGGTCAACCGGATAGTAAGAATAGTTATGAATCTTAGAGAGGTGTCCTTATGGTAAACATTGCGATTTTGGGATACGGCGTTGTGGGCAGCGGCGTCGGCGAGATCATCTATAAAAACGGCCAGCACATTTCCGAGCGGGTGGCCAACGAGGTGAACCTGAAATACATCCTGGATCTGCGGGATTTCCCCGACAGCCCCTATGCCGACCGGGTCATCCGGGATTTCTCCGTCATCGAGAACGACCCCGAGGTGCAAATTGTGGTGGAGACCATGGGCGGCGTGGATTTTCCCTATGACTGCACCAAGCGCGCCCTGAGCGCAGGCAAGAGCGTCGTCACCTCTAACAAGGAGCTGGTGGCCACCCACGGCTGCGAGCTGCTGAAAATTGCCAAAGAGCACGGCTGCTCCTACCTCTTTGAGGCATCCGTGGGCGGCGGCATCCCCATCCTGCGGCCCATGACCAGCTGCCTGGCGGCCAACGAGCTGCAAGAGGTGGTGGGCATCCTCAACGGCACCACCAACTACATCCTGACCCGGATGATTCGGGCGGGGCTGTCCTTCGAGGAGGCGCTGAAAGAGGCCCAGGCCAACGGCTACGCCGAGCGCAACCCCGCCGCAGACATCGAGGGCACCGACGCCTGCCGGAAGATCTGCATCCTGTCCTCTCTGGGCTTCGGGCGGCATATCTACCCCAACCAGGTCCCCACCGAGGGCATCACCAACATCACCCTGTCCGATGTGGCCTACGCCCGCTCCGGCGGCTACAAAATCAAGCTGCTGGGCCGCTCCATCCGCCGGGAATCCGACGGCAAGGTCTGCGCCTACGTTGCCCCCCATCTGGTGGCCGACGACTCTCCCCTGGCCAACGTGGAGGACGTGTTCAACGCCATCCAGGTCACCGGCGACTCCATCGGCGACGTGATGTTCTACGGGCGCGGCGCGGGCAAGCTGCCCACCGCCTCCGCCGTGGTGGCCGATGTCATGGACATCGTCCGAAACAAGGGCAAGAAGGTCATCTCCTGGGAGGAAGGCGGCCCCGACACCGTCTATTCCATCGATGAGGTTGCCAGCCGCTGGTATGTCCGGGCGACGGGCGACTTCGCCGTGGAGGGCACCAAACGCCTGCGCAGCGGCAACGTCGAGGACGGCGTGTGCGCCTTTATCACCAACGAGCAGCTGACCCTGCCTCAGGTGAAGGAAATGACCGCCGCCATGGAGGTCAAGGCCCTGTACTGGGTGCTGTGAGCCGCTGTCCCGAGAGGGGCATACCATAAGAGAGGAAGGTCAAGGGAGGCCGCAGGTGGATTGTCTGCGTCCGACAATGGGCCTGGGACGGTCCTGTTGCTTCCCTTTTTCCTTTATAGTAAGTTGAGAATTTAGGGGGTCATTTGTAAAAATGGCATTGATCGTGCAAAAATTTGGCGGCACGTCGGTGGGCGGCCCGGAACGGGTGCGCCATGTCGTCCAAATCATCACCGACACCTACCGCCAGGGCAACGACGTAGTCGTGGTCCTCTCCGCCCAGGGCAAAACCACCGACCAGCTGCTGGCCCTGGCGAAAGAGTACAATCCCAAAGCCAGCAAGCGGGAGCTGGATCAGCTGCTCTCCACCGGCGAGCAGCAGTCCGTGGCTCTGGCCGCCATGTGCATCCAGGGGATGGGCTTCCCCGTGGTGTCCCTGAACGCCTGGCAGGTGGGTTTTAAGACCAACACCACCTACGGCGACGCCCGCATCAGCAAAATCGAGACCGAGCGCATCCGCATGGAGCTGGACCAGCATAAAATCGTCATCTTCACCGGCTTCCAGGGCATCAACCGCCGGGACGACATCACTACCCTGGGTCGTGGCGGCAGCGACACCTCTGCCGTGGCCCTGGCCGCCGCCCGGCGGGGGGGCCGGTGGCCGATGTGCACCCCCCTGGGCGGCGGGTACACCCCCGCCCCCCACAAGGTGGGGGGGGCCGGGCAGGGGGGCGCGGTCACAGTCGCGGGGA
>JAJQAS010000223.1:7206-56971 GCA_021203685.1 Clostridiales bacterium
GACCTGTGCCAGATCTACACCGACGTGGACGGCGTGTACACCGCCGACCCCAACAAGGTGGAGGGCGCCTGCAAGCTGGACGAGATCACTTACGATGAGATGCTGGAGCTGGCAACTCTGGGCGCAAAGGTGCTGCACAACCGCAGCGTGGAAATGGCCAAGCGCTATAACGTCAGGCTGGAAGTGCTGTCCAGCTTCACCGGCAACCCCGGAACTAAAGTCAAAGAGGTCGTGAAAAAGATGGAAAACTCTCATGTCAGTGGCGTCGCTAAGGACAAAGACATCGCCCGCCTGGCCCTGGTGGGCTTGAAGAACGAGCCGGGCGTGGCCTTCCGCGTCTTCTCCCTGTTGTCCAACCGGAAGATCAACGTGGACATCATCCTCCAGTCCATTGGTCGTGACGACCAGAAGGACATCTCTTTCACGGTCAGCCGGGGCGACCTGGAGCTGGCCAAGACCCTGCTGGAGGAGCGCAAGGACACCCTGAACTATGAAAGCCTGGAGATCAACGACCACGTGGCCAAGGTCTCCATCGTGGGCGCGGGCATGATCGGCAGCCCCGGCGTGGCTGCCAAGATGTTCGAGGCCCTGTACGATGCGGGCATCAACATCAACATGATCTCAACCTCCGAGATCAAGGTCTCCGTCCTGGTGGACGAGATGGACGCAGACCGGGCGGTGCAGACCATCCACGACAAGTTCTTCCGGGACTTCAACCGGAGACGGTAACAGAACATACAGGGGAGCGGGCATTCGCTCCCCTGTTATTGCATTGTGCGGAAGAATATCATAAAACCTGTTTTTCTTAAAAAGGAAGGATACCAGCATGAACACCGAACTTGACACCACAAAAGCCCTGCTCCGCTTTATCGAGCAAAGCCCCACGGCCTACCACGCCGTCCGCAGCCTGAAAGAGCTGCTGACCGGTTACACCCCCCTGAACGAGGCGGAGGACTGGAACATCCAGCCCGGCGGGCGGTACTACGTCACCCGCAACGGTTCCTCGCTGCTGGCGTTCCGGTTGCCGGTGAAGCCCATCCGGGGCTTCCAGATGGCGGCGGCCCACAGTGACTGCCCCGTGTTCAAAATCAAGGCCAACGGGGAGATGATGGTGGAAAACCACTACGTCAAGCTCAACGTGGAGAAGTACGGCGGGATGTTGTGCGCCCCCTGGCTGGACCGGCCCCTGTCCATCGCCGGGCGGGTGGTGGTCCGGGAGGGGGACAAGCTGGTGTCCCGGCTGGTGGACCTGAAACGGGACGTGGCCCTCATCCCCAATCTGGCCATCCACATGAACCGTGGGGCCAACGAAGGGACCTCCTACAACGCTCAGGTGGATCTGCTGCCCCTGTTCGGCGGCAAGGACGCCGCCGGGACGCTGCTGCCGCTGGTGGCGGCCTCCGCCGGGGCGGAGCCGGAGGACATTCTGGGAGCGGATCTGTTTCTCTACAACCGGATGCCGGGGACCATCTGGGGCGCGGCAAACGAGTTCGTCTCCACCCGCTCTCTGGACGATTTGCAATGCGCCTGGGCGCTGACCCAGGGCTTTTTGCAGGCGGAGGACCAGGAAGACAGGGTAACGCTGTGCGCAATCTTTGACAACGAGGAGGTGGGCAGCGGCACCAAGCAGGGGGCGCTCTCCACGCTGTTGGCGGACACCATCGGGCGCATTTGGGAATCCACCGGGCACAGCGGCAGCGCTCTCCGGCAGGCGCTTGCCAACAGCTTTCTCGTCAGCGCGGACAACGGCCACGCCGTCCACCCCAACCACCCGGAGAAGGCCGACCCTACCAACCGGCCGTATCTCAACGAGGGCGTGGTCATCAAGTACAACGCCAACCAGAAATACACCACCGACGGGGTCTCCGAGGCGGTGTTCAAAACGGTCTGCGACCGGGCGGGGGTGCCCTGGCAGACCTACTGCAACCGCTCGGACATCCCCGGCGGCTCCACCCTGGGCAACCTGGCAAACCAGCACGTCTCCCTGAACACCGTGGATATCGGCCTGGCCCAGCTCGCCATGCACTCCCCTTATGAGACTGGCGGCGTCCGGGAC
The DNA here is from genome assembly GCA_021203685.1 of Clostridiales bacterium. Taxonomy (GTDB): domain Bacteria; phylum Bacillota; class Clostridia; order Oscillospirales; family Oscillospiraceae; genus Onthomonas. Next base: position 9,263 of record JAJQAS010000223.1, read on the forward strand.
ACCGGGTATCTGGTGCGGGCCATGCAAGCCTATTTCTCCGCCGCGGTGGAGGCCCAGGCGGATGGGGTGTATTTGGTGAAGTGATAGGTAACGGAGGGGTTTTCCGCTGAATGCAGTGTAAAGGTTGATTTCAACGGAAAAGTATGGTATTATAACACCGGTCATCTGAGGTGGTCAATTTCGTGGCATCCACACGCCGCTGGTACTGACAAGGGAAACCTGAGAGATGCAGGAGAACGCCACGCCTGCCAGATGACTGAACCCTATCAGGGAGGGAGCCGCAGCGATGCGGTTCCTTCCCTTTTTGCGCAAAAAAGCGGCAGACAGAGAAAATCCTGTCTGCCGTTGCAATTTTTTCTGATATGCGCCCCAAAACCGGGGCATAGAGAGGCTTTTCCTCACTTCTTGGGCTTAAACGAATCCTTCAGCGACACGGACCGGTTAAACACCAGCGCGCCGGGCCTGCTGTCCTTATTGTCCACGCAGAAGTAGCCCGTCCGCATGAACTGGAAGGAGGCGGGGGCGGTGGCATCCGCAAGAGACGCCTCCAGCTTGCAGCCGGTCAGCACCTCCAACGAGCAGGGGTTCAGGGCGGCCAGAAAGTCCTTCCCGGCGGCGTCGGGGCTGGGGTCGGTGAAGAGGTCGTCGTACAGCCGTACCTCGGCGTCGGCGGCGGTGGCGGCGTCTACCCAGTGGATGGCCGCGCCCTTGATTTTCCGCCCGTCGGCGGGGTCGCCGCCCCTGGAGTTGGGGTCGTACTCCGCCAGCACCTCCACCACGTTGCCGTTGGCGTCCCTGACGCAGCCGGCACACTTGATGATATAGGCCCCTTTCAGGCGGCACTCCATGCCGCCCGGGGTCAGACGTTTGTACTTGCGCACTGGCACCCCCATAAAGTCCTCCGCCTCGATGTAGAGGTGGCGGGAGAAGGTGACGGTGTGGGTGCCCATCTCCGGGTGCTTGGGGTGGTTCTCAATTTCAAAGGTCTCGCTCTGGCCCTCCGGGTAGTTGATGATGGTCAGGGGGACGGGGCGCAGCACCGCCATGACACGGTGGGCGGTGTCGTCCAAATCGCTGCGCAGGCAGTACTCCAGGAAGGAGAACTCCACCGTAGAGGCGGCTTTCGCCACGCCGATCTGCTCGGAGAAATTGCGGATGGCGGCGGGGGTGTAGCCCCGGCGGCGCAGGCCGCAGATGGTGGGCATACGGGGGTCGTCCCACCCGGAGACATAGTGCTCCTCCACCAGCTGGCGGAGCTTCCGCTTGGACATGACCGTGTGGTCGATGCCCAGCCGGGCGAACTCGATTTGCCGGGGCTTGGCGGGGGCGGAGATGTTGTCGATGACCCAGTCGTACAGGGGCCGATGGTCCTCAAACTCCAACGTGCAGAGGGAGTGGGTGATACCTTCGATGGCGTCCTCGATGGGGTGGGCGAAGTCGTACATGGGGTAGATGCACCACTTGTCGCCGGTGCGGTGGTGGCTCTGGTGTTTGATGCGGTAGATGGCCGGGTCCCGCAGGTTAAAGTTGCCGCTGGCCAGGTCGATTTTAGCCCGGAGGGTCATGGCCCCGTCAGGGAACTCGCCGTTTTTCATCCGCTCAAACAGATCCAGGCTCTCCTCGATGGGCCGGTCCCGGTAGGGGCTGACGGCGGGGGTGTTCACGTCGCCCCGGTTGGCGCTCATCTCCTCGGCGGAGAGCTGGCAGACGTAGGCTTTCCCGGCGCGGATCAGCTCCACGGCGTACGCATACATCTGGTCGAAGTAGTCGGAGGCGTAGTAAAACCGGTCGTCCCAGTCATACCCCAGCCAGTGGATGTCCTCCTGGATGGCGTCCACATACTCCGTGTCCTCTTTGGTGGGGTTGGTGTCGTCCATCCGCAGGTTGCACAGGCCGCCGTATTTTTCAGCAGTGCCGAAGTCCACATAAATGGCCTTGGCGTGGCCGATGTGCAGGTAGCCGTTGGGCTCCGGCGGGAACCGGGTGTGGACGGTCATACCGGCGTAGCGGCCATTTTCGGCGATATCCTCGTCGATAAAGTCGTGAATAAAGTTCTGGGCCATGCTGGGGTTCTTTTTTTCAGCCATGGGGCATCACTCCTCAAGTTGTCAGGGATTAGCGGCAGGGGAGGGGTCTACTGCCGCCGTCGATTCTATTATTATAACCCGGTTCTTCCAAAAAGCAAGTATTTGGCCCCAAAGTTGTGGAAAATTGGGGGATACCCGGTTGTCCTCGTCTGGAAATTGTGAAATACGGCGAAATGGGTTATAGGAAAAGATTTATGCAGTGACCTTCAACAGGTCCTGTCCTGGCTCCACCGCGCCGGAGGCCACCAGCTCCACCCCCGCCAGCTCGCCGCTGTTGGTGACGGCTGTGATGACCACTGCGGAGTGTCCGGCAGCTTTGATCTTGTCCAGGTCCATGGTCAGCAGCAGCTGGCCCTTCTTGACCTTGTCGCCCTCCCGGACCTTTGCGGCGAAGCCGTCGCCGTTCATGTCGTAGGTGTCCACGCCGATGTGGATGAGCAGGTTGACCCCCTCGGCGGTGGTCATGCTGAGGGCGTGGAAAGAGGAGTGCAGCTGCGTGATGGTGCCGTCGGCGGGGGCGTAGACCTTGCCCTCGGTGGGGTCGATGCCGCAGCACTGGCCCATGGCTCCGCCGGAGAAGGCCGGGTCGGGGACGGCGTCCATGGCCAGCGCCATGCCCTTGGCGTCGGCGGTCAGCACACAGGACTGGACCGTGGGTTTGTCATCCTGTTTCTTAAAAAGGTCGAAGAATCCCATAAGTAATCGCTCCTTGTCAAAGATACGCAGGTTGTCCCGTTTACATCAGTCTCATCCGCGATGCCGAGCTTCCAGCTGGCAAGGCATTCTGTAGGTCTGCGCAGCAGCGCGCAGACTTTGCGCGGTGAGCTGAGAAAAGGGGACACAAAAATAGAGATACCACTCTTATTTTACCCGAGAATTGCGCCGGTGTCTATCTTTTTTTCATCTCAGCCGCAAATATTCAAAAAGAAGCGCCAGGAAATGGAGGGCGAGCTCTGCCAGATGCTGATAAAAGAAACAGGCGACCGGTTTTTGAAGCAAAACGCAAATGACAGGTGCGCAGTTTTGTGTGTTAAGAATCAGGCATTGGAGGGCATATTCGGACGTACCGCAAAAGCTTCAGGAGCCGGGAGCAAATTGATTTCTGTCACTTTTCAACGTCAAACCCCGCAAAAAGCAAAAGAAAACTCTGGTTTGAAGTAACTTCAAACCAGAGTTCATCTGGCAGCGGGAGAAGGATTCGAACCCTCACATACAGAGTCAGAGTCTGCTGTGCTACCCTTACACAATCCCGCTGTGTCTTGTTGACTGCCAGCTGCCTAGCTCATCAACAAGTGCTATTATACTCATGGGCGGGGCTGTTGTCAAGCGTTTTTTTCGCCCGAAACAACTTTTTTTCTGGCCGTTTGGAAGCTCAGTCCTGAGCGGAAGCCAACCGCTCCGCCACCTGGTACAGATTGCCCGCGCCCACAGTCAAAATCAGGTCGCCGGGTTGGGCCAGCTCCTTCAGCCGCCGCTCTACATCGTCGAAGGTGGGGCAATACTCTCCGTGAGGAATCCTGCTGGCCAGGTCTTTGGACGAGATGCCCAGAGTGTCCGTCTCTCGGGCGGCGTAAACCTCGGTCAGCAGGGTGATATCCGCATTGCTCAGTTCCTGGACGAAGTCCGGGAAAAATGCCTTGGTGCGGGTGTAGGTGTGGGGCTGGAAGGCGCAGATCACCCGGTCATAGCCCAGGGTTTTGGCGGTCTCCAGCAACATATGCAGTTCACCGGGGTGGTGGGCGTAGTCGTCGTAGATTTTGGCCCCGTGGTACTCGCCCTTGTACTCGAAGCGGCGCTCCGCCCCGTGGTACTGGTTCAGCCCCTGGGAAATGGCGGTGGGCGGCACTCCCATGGCTAGGGCGGCGGCGGCAGCCGCCAGGGCGTTTTTCAGGTTGTGCAAACCTGGGACGCTCAGTTCCACCCGTCCCGCTTTTTTCCCGTCCTGCATCAGGTCAAAGCTGGCCACCCCCCGGTTCCAGGAAAGGGCGTCACAGTAGACGTCCGCATAGCTGCCCAGGCCGAATGTCAGGATGGTGCGGTTCAGCCCATCCAGGGTGTCCATGGTGTTGCGGTCATCGGCGTTGGCGATGACTACGCCGTCCTCCGGCACCAGGCTGGCGAAAATGCGGAAGGAGTGTTCAATGTCGGTCACGTCTTTGAAGAAGTCCAGGTGGTCGGCCTCAATGTCCAAAATCACCGCGATGGTGGGGCGGAAGGACAGGAAGGAGTTGCAATATTCGCAGCTCTCCAGAATGATGGTGTCACCCTCGCCCACCCGATAACCGCTGCCCAGCAGGGGCAGGTTGCCGCCGATCATCACCGTGGGGTCCAGCCCCGCTGCCATCAGGATGTGGGTACACATGGAGGTGGTGGTGGTCTTGCCGTGGGTGCCGGAGACGCAGAGGGCGTGCTTGTAGTCCTGCATCAGTGCGCCCCAGCCCTGGGAGCGCTCAAAGACGGGAATACCGTTGGCTCTGGCAGCAGCGATCTCCGGGTTGTCGTCGTGGACGGCGGCGGTGCGGATGACCAGTTCAGCGCCCTCCACGTTTTCCGGGTGGTGACCCATGTAGACGGGCACACCTTCGGCCTTGAGCTTGCGGACGTTGGCGCTCTCCCTGGCGTCGCTGCCGGTGATGACGATCCCCTTGCCCCGCAGCACCTCGGCCAGGGGAAACATGGACACGCCGCCGATCCCCACCAGATGGACCCGCCGCCCGGGGGTGAGCAGGGCCTTCAATTCGTTTACGGTCATAAAAACCGGCCTCCTGTATCTCAATTCCAAAACGGCGCAGACCGCCGTAAAATAAAAAGCAACACCAGACTTGCATTGAGAATCATTATAATTCATATCTATCCGCTTGACAAGGGAAAAATGCTGCTATTTGTCGGAGTCCCTCCTCCATCTGTCAGCAAAAGGAATCTTTCGCCGCCTACAGCTCCTGCCTGCGGCGACGTTTGCTGATGGTGAACAGAAACAGCCGGAGACAAATCCAAAGGATACGTCTCCGGCTGTTATTGCTGTGGGACCGCTGCTTGCCTGGGGCAGGGCCATCAGTTGTTTTGTCGTGTTAGCGTGTGACTTTTTTCAGTTTACTGCCGACCATTATAAACCCGATTCCGGAAAGCAGTGCGGCAGTCGCGCCTACGATACAGGCAATTCCAATGTCGCCAATCATCATCATGCCCAGCAGGACCCCAATGATTCCGACAAGAAGTAGCAAAATCCCGATTACTTTCATCGCATATCACCTCAGAATATCGTTGATTTAGGGATTTAACGTTACGGTTTCATCAACGAAATAGTCACCAGCCCAGTCTTCGTTGTCATATGCGGTCAACTGAAATTCGATTGCTTCAACCTCCGAGATTCCGTTCTCCTCCAACTCGTCCTCGTACCACGACATGGATCCAAAAGCACAGCATCCGGCTGGAACTGATTCAGCATAAAACGGGTCTATCATATAGCCATTCACAGAGGCGTCGTTTACGCTGAACATCACTTCTGTCTCGGTTTTATTCTCCAAATAAAGGTTGACGGTGTATCCCCAGATGTCATCGTATTCATAGCCCGTAACAATGACGGATACCTCATCGTTGTCAACGATTAAAGTGTCAGTATCCAGCGATTCCCGCACAAACGCAATGGCGTTTTCTTCTCCATAGGGATACACATGGACGGTTTCGTATGCCACGTCATCTTCAGACCAGTCATCGCTGTTGTAGACGCGGAACGTCAATGCAATATCAGTGTAATCAACGACCCCATTTTCTTCAAGTGTGCTGTCCGAAAAACTGATCTCTTCATTGGCTTTTTTTCCTGCGGCCACTTCGGACGCGAACAGCGGGTCGCTGGCAACGCCATTCACCGATGCGCTTACAACGGAGAACATATACGTTTTTTCTGACGACTTGTTTTCCAGTTCCGCATTGACGGTGTAACCCCACATATTGTCAGGATCTATGCCAGTGAGCTTAATGACACACTCATCGTTGTCTACCACGACCAATTCTTCAAAGGTGACTTCCTGCTGTGCGTCGGCAGTTGCCGTGTCCTCGTTTTCCGCTGTAGTGGTGTCAGATGTTTCGCCTTCCTCCGCTTCATCATAGGAACTGACGGAAGCAGATTGGGTGTCCGAAGATGCAGAACTGCTCTCACAGGCAGCGAGGGAGAACACCAGCGCAAGTGACAGGAACAGGGCTAAAATCTTTTTCATTGCATATTCCTCCTTTGGATGTTTTTTGCATCCATCGTTTCGAGGAAAGCATAGCATTTCGTATAAGAAAAGACAACCCCCCAAAATGGGGGGAAATCACAGGTTACAGCGGGAAAATCGGGTCAATCCACATAGGAAACGCTTTTCAGAGGTTCCATCTCGTGGGCGAGGAGAAGCTCGTTCACCTGCGCGATCTCATACATCTCCCGGTTCAGGGCGATCATCAGAACGGCGTCTCTGGGGACCTTTGGATACAGCTCCGACATCCCGTAGAGCTTCAGCGCCCGCTGGGCCTCCTTCAAGGTGAGCTTCGAGGCGAAACACAGCCGGAGGATATAATCCCGCTGTCTGGTGTTTTTCTCCTGGGTCAGCAGCCGGTAGCCGTACCGATCGGACAGCTCAGCGCGCTCGAAGACCTCCCGCTGGGTCAGTTTTTTCCGCCTGATGAGGGTGCGCATATAGCGGGAGAAGGGATGCTCCTCCAAAATCAGGCTGCTTTGATAGGCGTCAAAGTAGTCGTCGATGCTTTCCGGGTCTAACCGCTCCAGCACCCGCTCCAGGGCGTCGGTGGAGTTTTGTTCTGTTTGCTTCATGGTTTTCTCTTTTCTCCTCTGTGAAAAAGTGCTATACTAAACGGGGAAAGGCTTTGCCGCGGGGGTGATACAATGAAGTTGTCGGATGAACTGGCGTTGTCCTACTATAAAACAGTGGCAGAGATCGACTCCGCCCATTCTGTCCAGCTGGTACAGCACATCGAAACCAAAAAATTTGCGGTCAAAAAGCATCTCACGGTCTATCACCTGGACATTTACCGGGCGCTGCAAGCCGTCCCCATCCGCAACACACCCCGCATCTACCTGCTTGCGGAGGACGAGACCGGTCTGACCATCATCGAGGAATACCTTCCAGGCGACACATTGCAGGAGTTGGTGGACCGACATGGCCCTCTGCCAGAGGAGCAGGTCCTGAACTATGCGATCCAGCTCTGCCAAATCGTTTCCGCGCTGCACCATCGGGAGCCACCCATCATCCACCGGGACATCAAGCCCTCCAACGTCATCCTTTCGCCGGACGGTGTCATCAAGCTGCTGGACATGAACGCGGCCAAGCACGCCGTGCCCAGCCAGACCCGCGACACGGTGCTGATGGGTACGGTGGGGTTTGCCGCCCCGGAACAGTACGGTTTTGGCCCGTCTGGCGCACAGAGCGATCTGTTCGCCGTGGGGGTGCTGATGAATGTGCTGGCGACCGGATCACTCCCGGCGGAACGGCGGGCAGGGGGCAGGCTGGCCCCGGTCATACAGAGGTGCATCGAACTGGACCCGGCGAACCGGTATGGCAGCATAGACGACCTGCGGTCGGAACTGACCCGCCTCCAATCGGAGAGCGACGGCAAAACAGTTTCGGCCCATGTACAGACCTGGCGGCGTTCCCTGCCCCCGGGATTCCGCAGCGGCTCCATCACCCATATGGTCATCGCGTTGATCGGATACGCCGCCATGATCTTCATCGGCTGGTGCCTGGAGATGGAGAACATGACGCCCTTCGCCCTGACCGTCAACCGCCTTGCCATCATTGTGATCGAGCTGTCTGTGGTCTTTTTCTCCGCAGATTATCGCGGTGTCCAGGCCCATTTGCCGCTGACCAGAAACAAAAATCCAGTGATCCACTTTATTGGCATCGTGGTCTATGACGTCGTCATAGTCTTTGCGTTGTTTATGCTTTTAATCGTCTACGACGCCAGCCTGTAAACGGCTGTTCTTATCTTACCACATTGTGTCTGCTATTTCCACCCATTCCGCCGCAACTCTCTCGTCGAGTTGCGGGAATCATCTGTCAGAAGGAACTGTTACGAAGGGCCAATCGCTCATACAGCGGGAGAATGAACATGAACACAGAGTTGTTCCGAATGCTGAAACGAATCACGCCGGAGGAAAAGGCCGCCCTGGACGGCCAGAAAAATGTCCAGTGGTCGATCTATACCGATGCGCCGCAGCAAAGCGTCATCGAGCACGAGAAGCTGCTGACGGAGAACCGGCTCATCACAGCGCGCAAACACACCCGGTTCGTCTACTTTCCGCCCCATACCCACGACTACGTGGAGTTTTTCTGTGTGCTGTCCGGTTCCATCACCCATCGCGTGGAGGGGAGAGAGCTGGTGGTCTCCAGTGGAGAGCTGCTGCTGATGAACCAGCACACCGAACACGAGATCCTTCCCTGCGGGGCGGACGACCTGGCCATCAACCTGATTATTATGCCGTCTTTCTTTGAGGAAGTGCGGCAGATGGTGGGGCGGGACAACTTTTTGGCGGAATTTATGTTGAATATCCTCCAGCAGGAGGACAGCGCCGCCCAATACCTCTATTTCGCCGTTGCGGACGACCTGTGCATCCAGAACCTGGTAGAAAACATCGTCTACACCATCCTCTGCAAGCAGCACAATGAGGAGCGGGTGCTGAGCGTCTCGGTAGCGCTGCTGTTCCTGCACCTGTTGAACGCGGCGGAGCAGGTGCAAATTCCCATCAAAGCTACACAGGAGCAGGGGAACGCACTGGTTCTGGCCGCAGAGCAGTACATCCGTGAAGAATACCGGGGCGGTACCCTAAATGAGCTGGCCCGCCGCATCGGATATTCCGCGCCCGCCCTGAGCCGACTGATCAAAAAGTACACCGGCACGACGTTCAAGGAATTGCAGACAAAACAGCGCATGGAACAGGTGATGCACCTGCTGCGGGATACCGACCAGCCCATCAACGAAATCGCCGCCTCAGTGGGCTACGAAAACCAGAGCTTTTTCTATAAGCGGTTTCAGCGGGAATTTGGCATGAGCCCGAAAGAGGCGCGCCAGAAGCTGCGAAACCGTGTGACCTGACGGGAACCCGTCTCAACGTTCATTGTCGATGAGACAGGGAGGTTTTGCAACATTTTCAAACTGCTGTGCAAATTGAGCAAAATCTGTCAGTGCATCGGATAAAATTTGTCATTTCATTGAACACCGACTTCCTTTATAATAGCAGCATCCGGTCACAAAAGGCCGCACAGGGCGTGTGGAGGACGGAATGTACCTCTTTCACAGGCAAAAAGGAAACCGTTCCATTTATGGAACTATAATTGACAAAACTGGCTCCGTCGTTTATGCTATAAGCAGACAACGAACCTCTGTTCTCCGCGACCGATGTGGGGACAGCGGCATAGAAGCAACCATCCACCTCATCGTTTTGCCACAGCGCAAGAAAGGAAGTTCCTTATGGTCAATCGTTTTGTACTCAACGGCATCTCTTATCACGGCAAAGGGGCCATTCAGGAGATCCCCGGTCTGGTCCAGGCCAAGGGCCTGAACAAGGCGTTCATCGCCTCCGACCCCGATCTGGTCAAGTTCGGCGTCACCAAGAAGGTCACCGACCTGCTGGACGCGGCGGGCATGGCTTATGAGGTCTATTCCGACATCAAGCCCAACCCCACCATCGAGAACGTCCTCTCCGGCGTGGAAGCCTACAAAGCCTCCGGCGCGGACTACATGATCACCATCGGCGGCGGCTCCTCCATGGACACCGGCAAGGCCATCGGCATCATCATCAACAACCCGGAGTTCGCGGACGTTCGCTCTCTGGAGGGCGTGGCCCCCACCAAGAACCGCACCGTCTACACCATCGCCGTCCCCACCACCGCCGGCACCGCCGCTGAGGCCACCATCAACTACGTCATCACTGACGTGCAGAAAAAGCGCAAGTTCGTCTGCGTGGACGTGAACGACATCCCCGACATCGCCATCGTGGACCCGGATATGATGTCCACCATGCCCAAGGGCCTGACCGCATCCACCGGCATGGACGCTCTGACCCACGCCATCGAGGGCTACACCACCAAGGCCGCCTGGGAGCTGGCCGACTGCCTGAACCTGGAGGCCATCAAGCTCATCTCCAAGAACCTGCGCGCCGCCGTCAAGAACGAGCAGGAAGGCCGGGAGGGTATGGCTCTGGGTCAGTTCGTCACCGGCATGGCCTTCTCCAACGTGGGCCTGGGCATCGCCCACTCCATGGCCCACACCCTGGGCGCGGTGTATGACACCCCCCACGGCGTGGCCTGCGCCATGATGCTGCCCATCGTCATGGAGTACAACGCCGACGCCACCGGCACCAAGTTCAAGGACATCGCCGAGGCGATGGGCGTGGACACCACCGGCATGGACCAGGAGACCTACCGCAAAGCCGCCATCGACGCCGTCAAGCAGCTCTCCGCCGACGTGGGCATCCCCACCAAGCTGGAGAAGATGAAAGAAGAAGATTTGGACTTCCTGGCCCAGTCCGCCGCCGCCGACGCCTGCGCCCCCGGCAACCCCAAGGAGGCCAGCATCGAGGACTTCAAGACCCTGTTCCGCAAGCTGATGTAAGGGACTGCCGCAGAGCACCCTAAACGACGGATTCCCCACAGGAGCATACCTGTGGGGAATTTTTTGAATAGTTTTGTATAGGTTTTCGTATATAAAAATTGAAATTATTTGAGGTTTTTGTCCAGCCAGCCCCACAGCACGTTCATATTCCACTCGCTGGAATACTCCTTGTCCTCATGGTCGGCGTGGGGCAGGGGAACGAACTCCACCCGGCCCTGGCCCAGCTTCTGGTAGATGGCGTTGACAAAGTTGACGCTCTGCACAAAGGGCACCAGCCGGTCCATGCATCCGTGCTCCACCAGCATGGGAGCCATGGCGTCGCTGATGTAGGCGGCGGGGTTGGCCTTGGCCAGCCATTCGTCGGAAAGGGTGGGCAGCGCGCCGCCCATGTAAGCGCTTTCGGCGGAGTCAGCCTGGTCGTGATCCACAAAGCTGACGCCGTTGGCCCGGGCCTGGTCGTCCATGGGGCGGAAATCCATGGGGCCGAACTGGTCCACCGCGGCCTGGACGGAGCAGTCGCCCTCCAGCGTCAGATCTTCCTCACCGGGGAACTGGCCGTTGGGGATGTTCATGCCCATCATTGCCGCCAGGTTGCCTCCGGCGCTGCCGCCCAGGGCGCAGATGCGGTCAGGGTCGATGGAATACTCCGCCGCGTTCCGCCGCAGGAAACGGAACGCCTCCCGGCAGTCCAGCACGGCGGCGGGGAAAATGGCTTCGCCGCTGAGCCGGTACTCCACTGAGGCGATGGCGTACCCGTGGGAGAGGCCCTGCAAATAGGTGTCCATGTGGTCGTCCCGCTTGTCGCCCATGCCGAAGCCGCCGCCGTGCAGATGGACCACCACCGGGAAGGGGCCTTCACCCTCTTCCGGCAGATAGAGGTCCAGCCGCTGGGCAGGGGACTGGTGGGCATAGGGAATGTCCAGATATTTGCGCTTCACCCAGCTGATGTCCGCCATTTTCATCTCCACGGCAGGCGCGTCGCCCTCTGCGGGGGCGTCGAACCGGAGGGAGCCTTCCAGCTTGTCGTAATCTTCCAGGCTAAAGCCTTTCGTTTCTTCGCTCATTGTGATCCATCCTTTCTGTAGTAGGTATAAAGGTATAAAAGCCGGGACAAACAGGGCGTTTCGCGCCCGGTGCCCCGGCCAGGGGAGATTGCTTATATCGTTTATCTATCCATGGGTGGCTTCTCGCCCAGGCTGGCGCGGATCTGCGGCAGATACTTCTCCACGTCCATCAGCAGGACGCCCAGCAGCAGCACGACGGAGACGATGGCGCCCAGCCAGCCATAGCCGAAGCGAACGGCGGAGACCACGGCGTCAGACTGCACAGCGGCGGTGGCGTCGTAGCCCACGGCGGCCAGTACCCAGGCGGTGCAGGCGGAACCGAAGCCGATGCCGATCTTGGAGCCGATAGACTGGGAGGAACCCATCAGGCCCTCGGAACGGATGCCGGTCTTCCACTCGCCATAGTCGGCGGCGTCCGCGCAGAAGGCATACAGGCCGGCGAACATGGGGCCAATGCCAATGGAGCGGAGGATGGTACCGGCCAGCAGCAGGTTGGTGTTGGTGTCGGCGATGCCGATGATGCAGAAGCCCAAGATCATAACCAGCGCGCCGCAGGCCATAAACGCCCGCTTGGAAAACTTGTTGGAGAAATAGGGCATGAAGAACAGGACGATGATACCGGGGAGCTGCCCCACGCTCATCAGAGTGGTCATGTACATGGGGTCGCCCAGGACGATATTGCAGTAATAGACCAGGAAGGCGATGGCGTTGGCGTTGACGAACAGGGTCAGGGCGCCCAAAATCAGGGCGATCCAGAAATATTTGTTTTTGAATACCGCGGGGAGCTGCTCCTTCATGGGGAGGGTGTCCTTGGGTTTGCCCTCGGTGACATCCATGCCGACGGTCTCTTCACAGACCAGGCCGGGGATGAGGATGAGCACACCGGAGAGGAGGCCCAGGATGATACCGGTCATGGTCCAGCCAAAGTTGAGCTGGAGGGCGGTGATCATGGTACCCACCACCAGGCCCACGGCATTGTTGATGATGGAGGAGACGGTGGAGGTGGTGTTGCGGTCCTTGAAGTCACGGGTCATGCGGGCCAGCAGGGCGGTGTGGGCCACGCCGAAGATGGTGTAGACGATGCAGTTCAGGAAGATGTAGGTGGCATAGGCGTAGACCAGCTTCAGGGCCTCGCTCCAGCTCTGGGGAACGCTGAGGATGAGGATGATGCCGATACACATCAGGGGCGCGGCGATGATGAGCCAGGGGCGCGCCTTGCCCCATTTGGTGTTGGTTTTGTCCACGATGCCGCCCATGGTCAGGTCGGTGACGCCGTCCAGCAGACGGCAGACCACGAACATGGTGCCGATGGCCGCCGCGCCGATCAGCGCGGTGTCGGTGTAGTAGCTCAGCAGAAAGGATGCCAGCAGCGTGCTCATCACGTTGCCGCCGCCTGCGCCGCAGCCGTAGCAGATCTTTTTCCAGAACGGTATCTTTGCGCTTTCAACTGTCTGGTTCATAATAATAGTTCCTCCTTTGTGTCTCATTGGGCTAATTGTCAAAAACCTGACTGTAAAAATATTATATTCTGCACACAGTTGACAAACAATTCTTTTTTGATATATAATTGATTCCAATATAGAATCGACCATTGAACTGTCGTTCCATAGGAAGAAGCCGCTGGCTGCCAGCCGCGCACCGCAGGCGAGCGGCGGACAACAGGAGGACCGTCCGGCTTTTTCCATACAGGGAGGTTTTGCACATGGAAATTTCTTATTTTCGAGAGTTCGTCGTTCTGGCGGAGACCAGAAATTTCGGTGAGGCAGCGGAGCGGCTCTTCATCGGCCAGTCCTCTCTTTCCAAGCATATCAAGACGTTGGAGACCCAGCTGGGACAGCCCCTCTTTGTGCGCACCTCCCGCAAGGTGGATTTGACCCCCTTCGGGGAGGTCATGCTTCCTTACGCCCAGTCCATCGCCAGGCTGCAATATGAGTACGAAACGGCGGCCTTCAACTTCTGCAACCGGGACACCGCCCCGCTGGAGATCGCCACCATCCCGGTAATGGCCCACTACGGCCTGATCGACGCCCTGATGCAGTTCAAACAGGACCACCCCTCCCTGCAGGTGAACATCCACGAGGCGGATTCCCTGGTAGCCCGGGAGCTGCTGCTGGACCGCACCTGCGAGCTGGTCTTTTACCGGGAAAGCCAGGCGTATATGGAGCGCGACCCGGAGAAGGAGCGGCAGATGGTCAAGCTCCCCTTCGTCACCGACCGGCTGCTGGCGGTCCTTCCCCCGGAGCACCCCCTGTGCGAAGCCGCAGGGCTCGAGCTGTCCCAGCTGGAGGGGGAGAGCTTTGCCATGTTCCCTCCCGGTACGCTGCCCTATAACGTGTGTATGCGGGCCTGTCAGGAGGCCGGGTTCCTCCCCAACGTGATCTTCACCTCCAACAATCTGGAGGCCATTCTGGATACCGTGCGCCGGGGCAGCTGTGTGGCGCTGCTGTTCACCCACCACATGAACTTCCCCCATCGGGTGGATTTCGGGGATCATCCTCCCTTTGTGGAGGTGCCCGTTGTCCCCGCCATCAAAACCAGTCTCTACCTCTGCCACCGCAAGGGTGAGCCGCTCTCCGCCGCTGCCGCGTACTTCATCGAGTACTGCAAGCAGGTCAAGACTCGGTTTGACGAGACTGCCGCCAATTAGGGAACCTCTGATTAAATAACTCCCGGCGTCTGGACGGCATATTTCGTGCAACTCTTCGTTGCGAAATCTTGAAATCCACAAAGGATTCCTGCGATTTCGCGCCTCGATTTGCGCAAAATCTGCTCGCCCAGCCATCCAAGGCCATTTAATCAGAGCTTCCTTAGCAATGTGCAATTTGCAATGAATAGAAAACAAGTAAAATTTCCTGGCGTACGGCAGTGGAAGGAGCTTGTTTGCGTGATAGCTGCACATTGCCAACTGCTCATTGCAAATTGAATTTAAATCGATTCCAAAAGGGAAAGAGAAAAAGAAAAAATGGAATTGCGCTTTTTGGTGATTCTGTCTAAACTATAAGGCAGAAGCACCTCGTTCATTTGTGACTAATTCGTGAATTGAGATTTTTCAAAGGAGTGATACGTATGAAACCCTATATCCCCATCCTGAACACCACCCTGGAGTTGGCGGACTGCCGGGACAAATGGTTCCTGGACGAGACCTACCACTGCTGGTGTCTGGAAGACATCCTCTACACCCTCAAGGCCGCCACCCCCAAGTTTCAGCGGATGAGCATTTTCGTACCGGAAGCCTACCTGAACGCCGACGGTTCCGTCAATCCTGACGGCGTCTGCGGGAACTACACCGCGAAAACCGCCCCGGTGATCTTCGAGAACAACTCCGCCGGGTACATGCAGATGCCCCACACCTGGCTGGGCGGCCCCCGGGATGAAGCCCCCAAGTACCTGCAGCGGGGCATGGTCTACGTCACCTGCGGCAGCCGGGGGCGGGAGTCCCGGGACCAGGAGGGAAAGCTCTGCGGCAAGTCCCCCTGGACGCTCATCGACCTGAAAACCGGCATCCGGTTCCTGCGGCACAACGCCGCCGTCCTCCCCGGCGACATGGGACATATGGTCTCCGTGGGCTGGAGCGCAGGCGGAGCCATGTCCGCGCTGATCTCCGTCACCGGCGACCACCCGGATTATCTGCCCTACCTGGAGCAAAACGGGGCTTTTATGGACCAATCCGACGCGGTTTTCGCCGGGCAGATCTACTGCCCCATCATCGACCTGGACCACGCTGACCTGGCCTATGAGTGGCAGTTCCAGAACGACCCGGAGAACGAATCCTCTCCCGCCGGGCCTGCCGGAACCTTCACTCCCTTCCAGGCGGCGCTGTCCCGGAAGATGGCTGCGGCGTACATCCCCTATTTCAACAGTCTGGGCCTGAAAAACCCGGAGACCGGCGAACCGCTGGTGCTCAATGAGGACGGGCGCAGCGGTTCCGGCTACGACTACCTGATGGCGCAGTTGGAGAAATCTGTTGCGGGCTTCCTTTCCCGGCTGGACCGGGGCGAACTGCCGGAGCAGTACACCTCCGCCGACTACCTCGTTGGCAACTACATCCACAAGGTCGATGCCCCTAAGCCAGACGACGGGCCGGGGGAAAAGGACGACGTTGGTCTGCATCACGCCGGTGCGGCGGTGGCCATGCCCCCGCTGGATGGCGACAAACCCGCCGGGCCTCCCAGCCTGGGTGACCTGGTTTCCCGTCCCCCCAAGGGCGTACCCTATCATGGGCTGGAGTTCCCCATGGTGGACGCTCCCGGTACGGACAAGACCGCCTGGCTCACCTGGGACGGCCAGAAAGCCGCCATTTCCGATTTGGATACCTATATTCTGAACCACCGCCGCCGGATGAAGCCCTGCACCAGCTTCGACACCCTGGGCATGGACAGCGGCGAAAACCAGGAGTTCGGCACCCCCGAAGCGGATTACCTGCACTTTGACCCCTACATCCCCGCACTGCTGGACGAGCTGCGGGCTGACTTCCCCGACGAGGTGGCCCAGGTCTATGACAGCTGGGCCAGGGTGCCGGGCGACGCTGACCTGGCCATCCGCCGCTCCCTCATCAACCCCATGGACTATATGGGCAAGCTGGACCAGTGCGCGCCCGCAGGGCATTACCGCATCAACGTGGGCGCCTCCGACGCCGACACCGCCTTCACCATCTCCATGTCGCTGGCCGTCAAGCTGGCGAACCTGGGCAAAGACGTGGAATACCATTTGGTTTGGGATAAGCCCCACTGCGAGGCGGATTACCCCTTTGAGGTCTGCGACTGGGTCGAACAGATCTGTCGTGACTGATGATAGCTTTCCTGTTCTTTTCACCTCACGCGACCCCAGCAAAGGCGCCGGACAGAACCGAAGTTCTGCCCGGCGGCCAACAAAAAGCACCCAGAACCGCAGTTCTGAGTGCTTTTTTGACGTGTAAAGCGTTATTCCTTAACGGTAGTGATCCTTCACCTGGAGCCGCCCCAGGGCTTTTGCCAGGGCCATTTCGGTCATGCGGTGCTCCTTTTGGCTCTGCTTCTGCCGCAGATCCTCCTGGGCCTCCTCGTATTCCCGGCGGGCGCGGTTGGCGTCGATCTCCTCCGGCCGCTCGATGGTGTCCACCAGCACCACCACGTCCCGGTTGTTGACCAGGGTGAAACCCGGCCCGGAGGCCACCACCGTGGTGGCTCCGTCAGGGGTGGTGTAGCGCAGCTCGCCGGGGTTCAGCGCCGTCACCATTTCGGCGTGGTGGGCCATGATGCCCCAGGAGCCGTCGAATGCGGGGATGACCAGGCTGACGCAGGGACCGTTGTAGAACAGCCGCTCCGCGCTGATGAGCAGCAGCTTAAATTCCTCCATGCTGGGCCTCCATGCGTTTGGCTTTTTCCACCACCTGGTCGATGGTGCCCACGTTGAAGAAGGCGGCCTCCGGGTAGGCGTCCATCCGGCCCTCGATGATGGCCTTGAAGCCGCGAATGGTCTCGCTGACGGGGACGTAGCAGCCGGGCACGTCGGTGAACGCCTCGGCCACGTGGAAGGGCTGGGACAGGAACCGCTCGAGCTTTCTGGCCCGATAAACGGTGAGCCGGTCGTCTTCGCCCAACTCCTCCATGCCCAGGATAGCGATGATATCCTGCAATTCCCGGTATTTTTGCAGCATTTCCTGGACCTTGCGGGCAGTGGTGTAGTGTTCCAGGCCCACCACCTCCGGCTCCAGGATGCGGGAGGTGGACTCCAGCGGGTTCACGGCGGGGTAAATGCCCTTCTCCACGATCTTCCGGCTCAGCACGGTAGTGGCGTCCAAATGGGTGAAGGTGGTGGCCGGGGCCGGGTCGGTCAGGTCGTCCGCGGGGACGTAGACCGCCTGCACCGAGGTGACGGAGCCGTCCCGGGTGGAGGCGATGCGTTCCTGTAACTCGCCCATCTCCGTAGCCAGAGTGGGCTGATAACCCACAGCGGAGGGAATGCGCCCAAGCAGGGCGGAGACCTCGCTGCCGGCCTGAACGAACCGGAAGATGTTGTCGATGAACAGAAGGACATCCTTGTGTTCCACGTCCCGGAAGTATTCGGCCATGGTCAGGCCAGTCTCCGCCACCCGCATACGGACGCCGGGGGCCTCGTTCATCTGGCCAAAGACCAAGGAGGTCTTGTTCAGCACGCCGCTCTCGCTCATTTCGGTCCACAGGTCGTTGCCCTCCCGGGAACGCTCGCCCACGCCGGTGAAAATGGAGTAGCCGCCGTGTTCGGTAGCTACATTGTGGATCAGCTCCTGAATGAGCACTGTCTTGCCCACACCGGCGCCGCCGAACAAACCCACCTTGCCGCCCTTGGCGTAGGGGGCCAGCAGGTCAATGACCTTAATACCGGTCTCCAGCATTTCCACCACGGGGCTTTGCTGGTCGAAGGCGGGGGGCTTGCGGTGGATGCCCCACTTTTGCTGGGCGTTGACGGGGCCCTCGCCGTCGATGGGGTCGCCCAAAACGTTGAACAGGCGGCCCAGAGTGGCCTCCCCCACGGGGACCTGAATGCTGTCGCCGGTAGCGGTGACGGTCATGCCCTGGTAGAGGCCCTCGCTGGGGCTGAGCATAATGCAGCGCACCACGTTGCCGCCGATGTGCTGGGCGACTTCCATGACGCTGCGCCGCTCCAGACCCTCAATTTCCAATGCCTCTTTGATTCTCGGCAGAGAACCGTCTGCAAACTCCACGTCCACCACGGGACCAGAGATTTGAACAATCCTACCTGTGTTCAAGGGTACAGTTCTCCTTTCCTCAAACAGATTTGACCTTTCGCTGGGCCTTGGCTCCGGCGGCGACCTCTGTGATTTCCTGGGTGATCATGGCCTGCCTGGCCCGGTTGTACTGGATGTTCAGGTCGTGTAACATCTCGTCTGCGTTGCGGTTGGCGGCGTCCATGGCCATCATCCGGGCGTTCTGCTCGGCACAGAAGGAGTCCACCAGGGCGCTGTAAACAAACCCCACGAGGTAGCTGGGGATCAGGTGGTTCAGCACCTCATCCAGGGAGGGGTTGAACTCGTAGTTGGTGTGGATGTCAGTCACTTCCAGGCTGCGGTCGGCCGCCGGTTCGTCCGCGGCCAGCGCCTCCCTGTCCAGGGGGAGCAGGCGGGTCATTATGGTATCATTTGCCACAGCATTTTTCACGTTGGTGTAAATGATATAGATGCTGTCCAGTTCCCCCCGGTCGTAGCGCTCCAGCAGCTCCAGGGCGATGTTCCTGGCCCGGTTCAGCGTGGGGTTCTGGGCGGTGTAGAGAAAGCTCTGCTCGATGGGGATGTGCCGCTCCTTAAAAAACTGGTGGCCGTACTCTCCCACCACGAAAAGGGTCGGATTCGTGCTGCTCTCCAGTTGCCGCAGAGCCAGTTTTAGTACATTGTGGTTATAGGCCGCGGCCAGCCCCTTGTCGGCGGTGATGACCAGGTAACCTTGGTGCTGGGAAAAGGGGCTTTCGTCCTCGTGGTTGAGGAAGTACCGGCTGTCGCCCTCAGGAGAATGCTGCGCCATACGGGTGATTGCTCGTTGCAGCGTGGAAAAATAGGGCCGGGTGGCGTCCAGCTCCTTTTTCACCTTCCGCAGCTTGGTGGAGGAGATCAGGTACATGGCGTTGGTGATTTTTCGGGTGTCCTGGATGCTCTTGATGCGCCCTTTGATTTCTCTGGTATTTGCCATACGCTCACCCGCTTAGACCAGGTCCGGGTATTGGGACCGCTTGAAGTCCAGGGCGGCGGCAACGATGCGCTGGCGCAGGCTGTCGGTCAGCACCTGGCCGCTTTCCAGCTCCCGAATAATATCCCGCTGCTCAGCGGCAAAATAATCCAGCATGGAGCTGCGGAAGGAGCGCAGCTTGTTCACGGGGATGTTCAGCATGACACGGGCCGTCACAGTCACCAGCGAAATCACCTGCTCCGGCATGGAAAGGGGCTGACACAGGCTCTGCTTGAGCAGCTCCATCACCCCCGCGCCGTAGGCCAGCTGCTCTCTGGTGCCCTCGTCCAGGTCGGAGGAGAACTGGGTGAATACTTCCATTTCCCGATACTGAGCCAGGTCGATGCGGATGGAACCGGCGGCGGACTTCATTGCCTTGCTCTGGGCCGCGCCGCCCACACGGGAGACGGAGAGGCCCACGTTGACGGCGGGCCGCTGGCCGGAGAAGAACAGGTCGCTCTCCAGGAAAATCTGGCCGTCGGTGATGGAAATGACGTTGGTGGGGATATAGGCGGAAACGTCCCCCGCCTGGGTCTCGATGATGGGCAGGGCGGTGATGGAACCGCCGCCCAGCTTGTCGCTGAGCCGGGCCGAACGTTCCAGCAGCCGGGAGTGGAGATAGAATACGTCGCCGGGGTAGGCTTCCCGGCCGGGGCTGCGCTCCAGCAGCAGCGACAGGGCGCGGTAGGCCACCGCGTGTTTAGAAAGGTCGTCGTAGACGATGAGCACGTCCCGGCCCCGGTACATGAAATACTCGCCCAGGGCAGTGCCGGAGTAGGGGGCGATGTACTGGAGGGGGGCGGCGTCGCTGGCGGTGGCGTTGACTACGATGGTGTAGTCCAGCGCCTGGTATTTTTTCAGGGTGGTGACGATTTTCGCCACGGCGCTGGCCTTCTGGCCCACCGCCACGTAGATGCACACCACGTCCTTGCCCTTCTGGTTCAGGATGGCGTCGATGGCAATGGAGGTCTTGCCGGTCTGCCGGTCTCCAATGATCAGCTCCCGCTGGCCCCGGCCAATGGGGAACATGGAATCGATGGCCAAAATCCCCGTCTCCAGGGGGACGCCGACGCTGCGCCGGTCCACGATGGAAGGGGCGGGGCTTTCGATGGGGCGGTAGCCCGCGGCCCGGATGGGGCCGCCGCCGTCGATGGGCGCGCCCAGCGCGTCCACCACCCGACCCAGGAACTCGTCCCCCACAGGGATGCCCGCCATTCTGCCGGTGCGCATGACCCGGCTGCCCTGGTGGATGTCCGCGCCGTTGCTGAACAGGATGCAGCCAATTTCCTCCCGGCGGATGTCCTGGACCATGCCCTTGTCGCCGGAATCGAATTGGATAATTTCGCCATACATGGCGTGGTCGATGCCTTCGACGGTTGCAATGCCGTCGCCCACATACCGGACGACGCCCACCTCCTGGTTTTTGGCCTCCAGGTCGAAGTCAGTGACCTCCGCCTTCAGGAGGGGAATGATGTCCTCCAGGCTGCCAACGGCCTGCACCGCCTTGAGCCGCTCCCGGAGCTGGGCCACCCGGCCCTGGGCCGACCAGTCGTATTCGTCCGCCCCGGCCTGGAGCTTGAAGCCGCTGACCAGGCTTTTGTCCTCCCGGAGGGTCAGCTCTACCTGCTGGCAGTCATATTTTTTCTGCAAAAAGGCGCGGATGCCCTCCAGCTGTTGGGGACTGGGCGCTGTGACATAAGACAAAACCGCCTGGAGGGGTCCCCTGGTTTTATCAGTCATCGTCTTCCGCCGCCTTCTTCAAAAACTCATCGTACAGGTCGCTGTCGTGCCCGGCGTTGGCGTAGGCCACCTTAGCGGTGGCCGCCACCACGATCTCGGTGATCTCCCCCTGGGCCTTTTGCAGGATGTCCCGCTTCCTGGCCCTGGCCTGGGCCTCGGCACTCTCGACGATGCCCTGGGCGGTGGTGTTGGCGTCGGCCACGATGCGGTTATACTCCTGGGTGGCCTGCTGCTGGGCCTCCTGGAGGATGCGCTTCCGCTCCTCTTCCACGTCATTCAGGGAGTCGCTGTGCTGCTGCTCCAGGGCCAGGGCCTGGGCTTTGGCCGCCTCGGCGTCCGCCAGGCTCTGGTCCACCAGGGCCTGGCGCTGCTCTAAAATCTTGTGGACGGGTTTGAAGAGAAATTTCTGCATCAAAAGATAGAGGACGACCAGGTTGATGGCTGTCCATAACAGCCCGATATCGACTCGAAGCAATGTGGTTTCCTCCTTTTTATAGCTCTTAGCTTTTAGCTATTAGCCATTCGCTTTGTGGTTCTTTGTTTTGAGCTCTGCGCTTACCATTTGTATTGCTTTACAAACGGATGGTTTTGCGCTCCGCTTTCTTTTTTGCTGTTACTTTAGATTAGCAGTACCTGACTAACAGCTAACAGCTAATGGCTAACAGCTCAATTCTCCGTCACAGCAGCAGAATGATGAGCAGCGCGATGACGAAGCCATAGATAGCGGTGGCCTCGGCCAGGGCGCAGCCCAAAATCAGGGAAGACTGAATCTTGCCGCTGGCCTCCGGCTGGCGGGCGATGGCATCCATGGCGTGGGCGGTGGCCAGACCGATGCCCACACCGGCGCCCAGACCGCACAGGACCGCGATGGCGGCGCCGATTGCTTGTAAAGTACCCATTTTTATTCGCTCCTTTGTTTTTAGCTCTTAGCTCTTAGCTTTTAGCTATTAGCTATTAGTTTTGTGGTTCTTTGTTTAAGCTCTGCGCTTACCATTTGTATTGCTTTACAAACGGATGGTTTGGCGCTCCGCTTTCTTTTTCGCTGTTGCTTTAGATTAGCAGTACCTGGCTAACAGCTAACGGCTAATAGCTAACCGTTCACTCCAACGCTTCTTTGATGTACATACTCGTTAAAAACACAAACACATAGGCCTGCAAAATCCCGTCGAAGAAGTCAAAATAAAGGCTGAACACCATCGGTACCACAGCCGGCACCAGGGCCTCGATCAGCTCCATGATGACGAAAGCCCCCAGCACGTTGCCAAACAGACGCATACACAGGGACAGAGGCCGGGTGACCAGGTCCAGAATGTTGAACGGCGTGACGATTGCCACCGGCTGGGTGAACCCATGCAGCCAGCCGTGGACCCCTTTTTCCCGGACAGAGGCCACCTGCACCAACACGATGCTGAAAATAGCCAGGCACAGGGGGACGTTCAGCTCCTTGGTGGGGGGCTTGAAGCCAAAAATGCCGAAAATGTTGGCCAGGCTGATATACAGCAGGATGGTCACCAGATAGGGCACATACCGCCGGCCCTTTTCGCCCACCATGCTCTCCACCAGGCCCTCCAGTTTGAGGACGGCAAATTCCACCGCTGCCTGCCGTTTGGAGATGTGGTCCACCTGCAAGTTCCGGGTGAGCAGGGCGGAGAGGACCACCAGCACCGCCATGACCACCCAGGTGACCACTACCCCCTCGGAAAAGGCCAGGGGGCCGATGGAAAACACCGTCTCGCATTGCATTTCTTCGATAATCGTTTCCGCCAGATTTCCCACGTTGTTTCACTTCCTTTCCGTGCGTATCCGCTGAGCGGACAGCTGTTTGCCGGCCACACAACGTTCACGCCTGCGCTACTGTGTATTTTAGCATTTTGCCGGGGCAAATTCCAGTGCAAAACCAACAGTTTTCATCCCTGGAAAACCGGTTTATTGTGGATTTCTGCACAAAGAGAGGGATGAGTGGGGTTTAATTGCCGATGAAAAACCAGAAGATAAATCCAACATCGCACTCTCTGCATTGGGAGGGGCTGTTTTCTGCCCTGACCGCCAAATTTCCATTTGCACTTTTCCCCCGGCTGCTGTATACTGTCCCTATCACCCGGAAAAGAGGCAAACCAGATGCAGCTGCACATTCTCGCCGTGGGGGACGTGGTCTCCCGGTCCGGCGTCTCCTGTCTCCGCCGCCAGCTCCCGGGTCTCCGACGGCTCCACGGGGTCCACTTCACGGTGGTCAACGGGGAAAACGCCGCCGGAGTGGGGCTGACGGCGGAGGACGGGGAGGACATTTTCTCCGCCGGGGCGGATGTCATCACCCTGGGCAACCACACCTGGAGCAAAATGAAGATCACCCGTTTCCTGGAGGACAACCGCTACATCCTTCGGCCGGCCAACTTCCCCCAGCGGCTTCCGGGCCGGGGCTGGGGGGTCTATGAGGGGCCGATGGGTCTGCGTATTGGAGTGGTGAATCTTATCGGCAGGGTGGAGATGGACCCCAATGTGGACAACCCCTTCACCGTGGCGGACAGCCTGCTGCCAAAGATGGAGGCGGACGTGGTGCTGGTGGATTTCCACGCCGAGGCCACCAGCGAGAAGCTGGCCATGGGGTGGTACCTGGACGGGCGGGCGGCCGCCCTCTGGGGCACCCACACCCATGTCCCCACCGCCGACTGCCGGGTGCTGCCCAAAGGCACCGGCTACGTGACGGACTTAGGCATGACCGGTCCCCGGGACTCGGTCATCGGCATCCAGCCGCAAATTTCCATCAATAAGTTCCTGGGCGGGCTGCCCCGCCGGTACGAACCAGCCCCCGGCCCCTGCCAGCTCAACGCCGTGCTTTTTACGGTGGACAGCGAGACCCACGCCTGCGTCAGTGTGGAACGGGTGGATGTTTGGAATTAGAA
This sequence comes from Clostridiales bacterium, assembly GCA_021203685.1. Classification (GTDB taxonomy): domain Bacteria; phylum Bacillota; class Clostridia; order Oscillospirales; family Oscillospiraceae; genus Onthomonas. The sequence goes on from JAJQAS010000223.1 coordinate 33,355, forward strand.
ATTAGCAATGTTCAATGAGCAATTATGAGTATCCCTTTGCATTGGCTTTGAAAGGCTCCTGGACAAATGGCAATTTTTGTAGGGGCGGCCCTTGTCCGCCCGCAGATTTGATGTTCCCTTTTCGGGTGGCCGAGGGCCGCCCCTACAGGATGTGTGTATAAAAAGTGAGGGTAAAAGAGAACTATGCGTCAACAAATTCCTGAAAACCAGACCGGCGAGGACGCCGTGCCCAGCCCTGGCTGGCGGAAAGATGTCTATGACTGGCTGCAAACGTTGGCCATTGTCCTGGTGTTCATCACGGTCTTCTTCACTTTTTTTGGCATGATTTTCGGCGTGTCCGGGTCCTCCATGTACCCCACCCTCCATGACGGCGACGCCATGCTCATTCAGCGCATTGGGTATACCCCCAGGCAGGGGGACATCGTGGTGCTGAAAAAGGACGGATTTCCCTATGCGGATGACTCCGAGGCCATCGTCAAGCGGGTCATCGCCGTGGCGGGGCAGGAGGTGGAGATCGACTATGACTCCAATACCATCTACGTGGACGGCGTCGCTCTGGAGGAGGACTACCTGAACTTCGCCAACGAAGGAGTGGAGCAGTACGGGGATGACTACATGGTGGAGCGAGACGGCATGGTGTACAGCAGCTTCCAGGTGCCGGAGGGCTGCATCTTCGTCATGGGCGACAACCGCAACGGCTCCACCGACAGCCGCTACGCCGCCCTGGGCATGGTGGACACCCGCTATGTGCTGGGCAAGGCGGTATGCGTCTTTTTCCCCTTTTCAGATGCAAGGTGGCTGAGTTGAAAGCCTACCTACACAGAGCAAACCACCCCGCCTGCGGCTCCTGCAAAGCCGTGGGCGGGGTGGTTTGCCATTCTGCTGCTCAAAGCAATATTTGGGCGAAGAAACATTCTTCCTTCCGCCCAAAATTCTTCTCAACCCCCTTGACAGCGCTTTCTTGATATGATATCTTTTTGATATCACAAAGATATGGAGGCATCCGCCATGGAAGAAAAAATTCTGACGACCCGCAAGCTGGGCATGCCCGTTTTGCTGGGCAATATCCTGCTGCTTTTTGCCCTCGCCGTACTTTTTGTAGCAGCTCTCCTTATCGAAAATGGTTTGCTGGTGTTCCTGTCCATTTTCCTGCTGTGCGTGAGCTGGATCCCCCTCCTGGGCCTGAAGATCCTCAAGCCCCAGGAGGCGCTGGTGCTGACCCTGTTCGGTAAGTACATCGGCACCCTGAAAGGGGAGGGGTTCTATTGGGTCAACCCCTTCTGCTCGGCGGTGAATCCCGCAGCCTTCACCAAGCTGAGCCAGAGCGGGGACGTGAAGAGCCTCTTCAAAAAGGCCGCTGACGGGGAGGCGGACAGCGCGCCCGGCGATTCCAACGGCAAGCGTATTTCCCTGAAAATCATGACCCTGAACAACTCCCGGCAGAAAATCAACGACTGCCTGGGCAACCCGGTGGAAATCGGCATCGCCGTGACCTGGCGGGTGGTGGATACCGCCAAAGCGGTGTTCAACGTGGACAACTACAAGGAGTTTCTCTCCCTGCAATGCGACAGCGCCCTGCGGAACATCGTCCGGCTGTATCCCTACGACGTGGCCCCCAACGTGGACACCACCGGCGACGGCGTCCCAGACGAGGGCAGTCTCTGGGGGTCCAGCGAGGTGGTGGCCCAACGCATCCGGGAGGAGATTCAGCAGCGGGTCAACGAGGCGGGCATTGAGGTCGTGGAGGCCCGCATCACCTACCTGGCCTACGCCCAGGAGATCGCCGCCGTCATGCTCCAGCGGCAACAGGCGTCGGCCATCATCGACGCCCGGAAGATGATCGTGGACGGCGCGGTGGGCATGGTGGAAATGGCCCTGGAGCGGCTCAACGAGAACGACGTGGTGCAGCTGGACGAGGAGCGGAAAGCGGCCATGGTGTCCAATCTGCTGGTGGTGCTCTGCGGCAACCGGGATGCCCAGCCCATCGTCAACTCCGGCAGCCTCTATTGACCTATGGCAGAACCCAAGAAACAGGTTCCCCTCCGGCTCTCCCCCAAGCTCTACAACGCCATCGCCGCTTGGGCGGAAGACGACTTCCGCTCGGTGAACGGGCAAATCGAGTACCTGCTGACGGAATGTGTTAAGCAGCGCATCAAAAACGGCCAGTATGTCCCGAAAGAGTTGGATCCGCCTCTGGAGCTGGATTTTTTGAAGGAACCCAAGAAGAAATAACAAACGAAGCCAAAAGAAACCCCCGTTGCCTGAAAAGCAGCGGGGGTTGGCGTTCATTGGACAAACTCGTGGCAGCGAAGCTGCCGGCTAAGAGCTAATGGCTAAAAATTACTGCAGTGCCCGCACGCGAATGACGTTGGGCAGGCTGGCGATGGTGTTCAGCATGGACTCGCTGACCCGGGTGTCCAGGTCCACCACGGTGTAGGCCATTTCCTTCCGGGACTTGTTGACCATGTTCTCGATGTTCATCCCGGCGGCGGAGAAGGAGGACATAATGGCGGTCAGGATGGTGGGCACGTTCCGGTGGATGACGCACACCCGGCACAGGCCGCTCCGGGCCAGCGTCACCTGGGGCATATTGACCGAGTTGATGATGATGCCGTTCTCCAGGTAATCTTTCAGCTGCTGGGCGGCCATAATGGCGCAGTTCTCCTCGCTCTCCGGAGTGGAAGCGCCCAGGTGAGGGGTGCCGATGACGTTTTTGCAGGCCATCAGCTGGTTGTCCGGGAAGTCGGTGACGTACTTTGCCACGTGGCCGGACTCCAGCCCGGCAATGACCGCGTCGTTGTTCACCAGGCCGCCCCGAGCCAGGTTGATGAGCCGGACGCCGCCCTTCATCTTGGAGATGGCCTCCGCGTCGATGGTGTTGGCGGTCTCCTTGTTGTAGGGGATGTGGATGGTGATATAGTCGCTGTTGCGGTAGATCACGTCCAGGTCGGTGGTGTGCTTCACATGGATGTCCAGCCCCAGAGCCGCGTCAACGGAGAGGAAGGGGTCGTAGCCGATGACCTTCATGCCCAGGGCGATGCAGGCGTTGGCTACCTTCACGCCGATGGCCCCCAGGCCGATGATGCCCAGGGTCTTGCCCGCCAGCTCCGGCCCGGCGAAGGCGGATTTGCCCTTTTCCACCACGGTGGTCACGTCCACCCCAGCGGCTACCTGCTCCCTGACCCAGTCCGCGCCGCCCATGATGTCCCGGCTGCTGTAGAGCATGGAGGCGATGACCAGTTCCTTCACGGCGTTGGCGTTGGCGCCGGGGGTGTTGAAGACTACGATGCCCGCCTTGTTGCAGCGGTCGATGGGGATGTTGTTGGTGCCGGCACCGGCGCGGGCGATTGCCAGCAGCTCCGGGGGGAAATCCATCCCGTGGAGCTTGGCGGAGCGGACGATGGCCCCCTCGTACTGCTCAAACTCGTCGGAGATTTGATACCGCTCCTTGGACAGCTGGTTGAGGCCCGCAGCGGCGATTTTGTTCATTGTTTTGATGCGATACATGACGGTTCCTCCCAACTATCAGCCATTTTCCCGGTCAAACTGCTTGATGAAATCACACAGCTTTTCCACGCCTTCCACGGGCATGGCGTTGTAGATGGAGGCACGCATACCGCCCACCTTCCGGTGGCCTTTCAGGTTGACGAAGCCCGCATCGGTGGCCTGGGCCACGAACTTTTTGTCCAGCTCGTCGGAGTCGCTGCGGAAGGTGACGTTCATATCGGAGCGGCTGGCCTTGTCGGTGGCGCAGCAGTGGAACAGGGCGGAGCTGTCCAGCACGTCGTAGAGCATCTGAGCCTTGCCGTGCTTGATCTTCTCCATGCCTTCCACACCGCCCATGCTCTCCAGCCAGGTCAGCACCTCGCCCAGCATGTAAATGCACCAGCAGGGAGGGGTGTTGTACATGGAATCCTTGTCGATCATGGTCTTATAGTTCATCATCAGCGGGGTGAAGGGCAGCTCGTGACCGGCCAGGGACTTTTTGATGATAACGATGGTCAGACCGGCAGGGGCCAGGTTTTTCTGGGCCCCGGCGTAGATGATGCCGTATTTGGAGACGTCCACCCGGCGGCTGCAAATATCGGAGGACATATCGCACACCAGCGGCACATCGCCGGTCTCCGGCACATACTGCCATTCGGTGCCGTAGATGGTGTTGTTGGCGCAGTAATAAAAATAAGAGGCGTCCGGGCGAACCACCAGCTGCTCCTGGGCGGGGATATAGGTGTGGTTTTTGTCCTCAGAGGAGGCCGCCACGGCGATATCGCCGTACTTTTTCGCCTCTTTGTAGGCGATGGTGGCAAAGTTGCCGGTGACGGCGTAATCCGCCTTGCCCGTCTTGCCGATGAGGTTCAGGGGGATGGCGGAGAACTGGGAGGACGCGCCGCCCTGGAGGAACAGCACCTCGTACTCGTCGGGAATGTGCATCAGGGCCTTGAACTTGGCCTTGGTGTCGTCAAAAATTTTCTGGAACACCTTAGACCGGTGGCTCATCTCCATGACGGACATGCCGGACCCCTGGTAATTGGTGATCTCGGCGCCGGCCTTCTCCAGTACGGAGAGGGGCAGCATGGAGGGGCCAGCGGAAAAGTTGTAGATGCGATCGCTCATGGGGAGGATCTCCTTTCAAATATACGGCTTCAATCTCACCGCGTTATTCCGCCCCGGCTGACGGCTTCAAACTCGCCGGGCCTCTGGGACGCAAGAGCAATTATACCAAATTTCGCGCTGTCAAGACAATCTCATCAATCTCCAAAAAGCGCCGCGCTTTTTCACTGTATTTTGTTAAATTATTTCGGTCTGCCATTTTTGACTTCCCTTTTTCGTTTCTTGCTGGTATAATGGAAAAGCGAAACAGCTTTTGGGCGGTATAGTATAAGTTTTCTACAGAGAACCGCCGTTCGGTTACTGACTGCCTCTCTTGCCTCCCCTGAAAGGGGAGGAGGGCCGCCGCCTTTAGGCGGTGGCGGAGGGGTTTTACCATTTTCCCATCAGGAAGGAGATTTTATGCCCGAACCCACTGAACTGCGTCTGGCCGTCCTCATCGACGCGGACAACGCCCCCCGCACCGCCATGAAAGAGATTATGGAGGAGATCGCCGTCTACGGCTCCCCCACCATCAAGCGCATTTACGGCGACTGGACCACCCCCAATATGGCCAGCTGGAAGGCCATGCTGCTGGAGTACGCCATCACCCCCATCCAGCAGTACGCCTACACCACCGGCAAAAATGCCACCGACTCGGCCATGATCATCGACGCCATGGACATCCTCTATTCCCGCCGGGTGGACGGCTTCGTGCTGGTGTCCAGCGACAGCGACTTCACCCGCCTGGCCACCCGGCTCCGGGAGGCGGGGATGAAGGTCTACGGCATGGGGGAGAAAAAGACCCCCCAGCCCTTCATCGCCTCCTGCGATAAGTTCGTCTATATCGAGGTCATCCGGGCCGCCGCCAAGGAAGCGGAGCCGGAGCAGGACCACCGCACCGGACAGAAGGCCAACAAGCGCAAGCAGACCACCCAGAACAACCGCTCCATCGCCCCCGTCACAGCCGACATCATCGAACTGATCGCCCTGAGCCTGGAGGACATCACCGACGACGAGGGCTATGGGATGCTCTCCGCCCTGGGGACGCTGCTGCTGAAAAAACGCCCCGACTTCGACAGCCGGAACTACGGTTTCAAAAAGCTGTCCTCCATGATCCAGTCCATCCCCCGGTTCGAGGTGCAAAAGCAGGATACCACCACCTACATCCGGGATTTGCAGGCGAAATAAAAAATTTGCCCTACCAATTTTCCAGAAATCGCGTTTTCTCTCTGGACTTTCCGCCCGGTTTATAGTATGATACCGGTGTGAGTGATGAGCAGACCCCTTGTCACAAACCCGAATGTCGCTTTGCCCCGCCCCTTGAAAGAACACGATTTCTGACGAATGGCCGGACAGGTTGCCCTTTGCGTTTGCTTGACAGGTATTTTATGCCCGCATCCTCCGATGCGGGCTTTTTTCTGCGCTTTCGGCGGCGCAGGCTGCAACTGTGTCCGCCGGAACCGCCCCACGAGAGAAAGGAGCCGCCCTATGAAGACTTCTCTGAACGAGACCCCCGCCTCCAACCGTACCCACATCACCTTTCTGGGCCGGATGAACAGCGGCAAGAGCGCCCTGGTCAACGCCTTTGCGGGTCACGCCGTCTCCATTGTGGACGGCGCAGCCGGGACCACCACGGACCCCGTACGCAAGAGCATGGAAATTCACGGCATCGGCCCCTGCGTCCTCATCGACACGGCGGGCTTCAACGACGCCGGGGATCTGGGCCAGAAGCGGGTGGAGACCACCCGGCAGGTGGCTCAGGAGACCGATTTGGCGGTCATCCTCTTCACCCAGGAGAATCTGGAGGAAGAGGCGGGCTGGTTCCGGCTCTTCGCCCAGCAGAATACCCCCGTGGTGGCGGTGGTCAGCAAGTGCGACGCCAACCCGGACGCCGAGGTCCTCTGCGCCGCCATCCGCCGGGAGCTGGACGCCGACCCCATCACCACCAGCGCCGTCACCGGTCAGGGGGTGGACGCTCTGCGGGAGCGGCTGGTGGAGCTGTCCCACCGGACGGAGGGCAAGCGGTTCATCACCGGGAATCTGGTGGGGGAAAACGACCTGGTGCTGCTGGTGATGCCCCAGGACATCCAGGCCCCGGAGGGGCGGTTGATCCTGCCCCAGGTGCAGACCATCCGGGAACTGCTGGACAAAAAGTGCCTGGTGATGAGCTGCACCACCGACAAACTGGAACAGACCCTCTCCGCCCTGGCCTACCCGCCCAAGCTCATCATCACCGACTCCCAGGTGTTCCGGCTGGTCTACGACAAAAAGCCAAAAGAGAGCCTGCTCACCTCCTTTTCCACCCTGTTTGCCGCTTACAAGGGAGACATCCACGCCTATATTCAAGGCGCAAAGGCCATTGACGCTCTGCGGGAGACCGACAAGGTGCTCATTGCCGAGGCGTGTACCCACGCCCCCATGGAGGAGGACATTGGACGGGTGAAAATTCCCCGGCTGCTGCGTCAGCGCACCGGTCCCGGTTTGACCGTGGACGTGGTCAGCGGCAAGGACTTTCCCGCCGACTTGGGGCAGTACGCCCTCATCATCCAGTGCGGAGCCTGTATGTTCAACCGGAAGTATGTCCTCAGCCGGGTGGCCGAGGCCAAAGCCGCAGGGGTCCCCATGACCAACTACGGGGTGGCCATCGCCCACCTCAGTGGCATTCTGGCGGACGTGGCCATTCCCGAATGAGAGAATCATCATTCAAACAGAAAAAGGAGACGTGACGATGGAGACAAGACTGGCGGTCATCGCCATTGTGGTGGAAAACCCCGACAGCGTGGAGGTGCTGAACGCCCTCCTGCATGAGTACGGCAGCGTTATCATCGGGCGGATGGGCATCCCCTACCACGCCAAGGGGGTCAACCTCATCAGCGTGGCGGTGGACGCGCCCATGGACGCTATCAGCACCCTGTCCGGTAAAATCGGGAGGCTGGAGGGCGTCAGCGCAAAGGTGGCCTATTCAAGAGTTTAACGACAATGAGCAATTAGCAATGTGCAATGTGCAATGATTCGAGAAACCACCCAAAGAACATGATTTAGTTTATCCCCACATGTATTCAAAAAAGAAAGAGGAAAGCACTATGGCAATCTACGATCCCAAATCCCTGAAAGCGGAAGAGTTCATCAACCACGAGGAAATTCTGGAGACCCTGGCCTATGCCGACGCCCACAAGGAGGACGCGGAACTCATCGACCAGATCATCGCCAAAGCCAAAGAGCTGAAAGGTCTGTCCCACCGGGACGCCTCCGTGCTGCTGGCCTGCACCCTGCCGGATAAAATCCAGCAGGTTTACGCCCTGGCGGAGCAGATCAAAAAGGACTTCTACGGCAACCGCATCGTGTTGTTTGCGCCGCTGTACCTGTCCAACTACTGCGTCAACGGCTGCACCTACTGCCCCTACCACGCCATCAACAAGCACATTCCCCGGAAAAAACTCACCCAGGAGGAGATTCGTCAGGAGGTCATCGCCCTCCAGGACCTGGGCCATAAGCGGCTGGCCATCGAGTCCGGCGAGGACCCGGTGAATAACCCCATCGAGTACATTTTGGAGTCCATTAAGACCATTTACTCTGTCCACCACAAAAACGGCGATATCCGCCGGGTGAACGTCAACATCGCCGCCACCACCGTGGAGAATTACCGCAAGTTGAAAGAAGCGGGCATCGGCACCTACATCCTCTTCCAGGAGACCTACCACAAGGAATCCTATGAGAAGCTGCACCCCTGGGGTCCCAAGCACGACTACGCCTATCACACCGAGGCCATGGACCGGGCCATGGAAGGCGGCATCGACGACGTGGGGCTGGGCGTGCTGTTCGGTCTGGACAAATACCGCTATGAGTTCGCGGGTATCCTGATGCACGCCGAGCACCTGGAAGCCGCCCAGGGCGTCGGCCCCCACACCATCTCCGTCCCCCGTATCTGCCCGGCGGACGACATCGACCCCAGCACCTTCTCCAACGCCATCGACAACGACACCTTCGCCAAAATCGTGGCCTGCATCCGTGTTGCCGTCCCCTACACCGGGATGATCATCTCCACCCGCGAGAGCCAGAGTACCAGAGAGCGGGTGTTGCACCTTGGCATCTCCCAGATCTCCGGCGGCAGCCGCACCAGCGTGGGCGGCTACACCGAGGAGATCGCCCCGGAGGACACCGTGCAGTTCGACATCTCCGACCAGCGCAGCCTGGACGAGGTGGTGAAGTGGCTGATGGACATGGGCTATATCCCCAGCTTCTGCACCGCCTGCTACCGGGCGGGGCGCACCGGCGACCGGTTCATGGAGGTCTGCAAGTCCGGCGCCATTCAGAACTGCTGCCACCCCAACGCCCTGATGACCCTGAAAGAGTACCTCCAGGACTACGCCACCCCCGCCACCCGCGAGGTGGGCCTCAAGCTCATCCAGAAGGAGCTGGCCAACATCCCCAACGAGAAGGTGCGGGCCATCACCGTCCAGCACCTGGCGGACATCGAGAACGGCCAGCGGGATTTCCGTTTCTGAGTTCCAATTTTATTGCAACCGATGCCCGGAGGAGAGCGAATCGCCCTTCTCCGGGCGATTTCTGTCCTTTGCGGGAAAAGGGATGGAAAACGCCGCCTTAATGCGATATAATAAGAGAAAAAAACGACATGGAGGGGTATTATGCGATTCTTTCACCTGGCTGACCTGCACCTGGGCAAGTCCCTTTACGGCTACTCCCTCATCGACGAGGGAGACCAGCCCTATTGGGTGGACCGGCTGCTGGAGGCGGCGGACGAGTTCCGCCCCGACGCGGTGGTCATCGCGGGGGACGTGTATGACCGGGCGGTGCCTCCCAAGGAGGCGGTGGAGCTGTTGGACCGGCTGCTGACCGCCCTCTCCCGGCGGAACATCCCCGTGCTGATGGTGGCGGGAAACCACGACTCCGGCCCCCGGCTGGCCTTCGCCAGCGGCCTGCTGGAGCGGGAGGGGGTCTACATCGCCGGGGAGTGCCAAAAGGAGCTGCCACAGGTGAGGCTGGAGGACGAATACGGCCCCGTGACCTTCTGGCTGATGCCCTACCTGTTCCCGGCGGCGGTGCGCTTCGCTCTGGGCCGGGAGGATCTGACCGGCTACGACCAGGCGGTGCGCGCCCTGCTGGAGATGCAGCCCATCGACCCTGCACGGCGGAATGTGTTGGTGGCCCACCAGTTCGTCGTCTCCGGCGGCGCGGAGCCGGAGCGGGACGGCTCCGAGACCGCTGTGGGCGGCGTGGGTCAGGTGGACGCGGAGGCGTTCGCCGCCTTTGATTACGTGGCCCTGGGCCACATCCACGGCGCCCAGAAAATTGGTCGGGAGACGGTGCGCTACGGCGGCTCGCCGCTGCCCTATAGCTTCTCCGAGGTGGGCCAGCACAAGGGGGTGACCCTTGTGGAGCTGGGGGAGAAGGGACAGGTGGCGTTTCAGCTCATCGAACTGCCCACCCTCCACCGGATGCGCCAGGTGAAAGGGACGCTGGAGGAGCTGCTCGCCCTGGGCACAGAGGACACCTCCCTCCGGGAGGACTACCTGCGGACGGTGCTGACCGACGTGCAGATGCCCCCCCGCGCTATGGAGCGGCTGCGGGCGGTGTATCCAAACCTGATGGAGGTGACGCGGGAACTGCCACAAACGGCCCAACGGGCCGCCGGACGGACGGCCCAGGTGAAGGAACGGCCCCTGGAGGAGTTGTTCCGGGACTTTTACACCCATCAGGCAGGGGAAATTCCCGACCAGGCCCAGGCGGAGCTGGCGGCCTTCGCTGCGGAGCAGGCCCGACAGGGAACGCTGCCGGAGCTGCGCCGGGGAGAGAGCACAGATCAAGATACGCTGGCGCTGGTGGAATTCGCCCTGCGCCGATTCGGAGAGGAGGAACAGGGATGCGACCCGAAAAACTGACCATGGCGGCCTTTGGCCCCTACGCCGGGGAGACCACGGTGGACTTCACCCAGCTGGGCAGCGGGCTTTACCTCATCTCCGGCAACACCGGCGCGGGGAAAACAACCCTGTTCGACGCCATTGTCTACGCCCTCTACGGCGTGGCCAGCGGCAGCGGGCGGACGGCGGAGATGTTCCACAGCGACTATGTCGGTAAGCATGACCGCACCTGGGTAGAGCTGACTTTCACCCAGGGCGGGCGGCGGTTCAAGGTGAACCGGGAGTTCCGTTTCCCCAAAAAGCGGGACGGCAGCGTGGGCAAGCCCACCAAAAACGCCCTACTGGAGGAGGAGGGGAAGTCCCCCGGCACCCCCGCGGCCGCCGTCACCGCCCGCATCACCCCGCTGCCGGGGCTGGCCGCCACCCAGCCTCGGCAAATCGTCATGCTGGCCCAGGGGGAATTTCGCCGGTTCCTGGAGGCGGGCAGCGACGAGCGGGGCAGGATTCTGGGCCAGCTCTTTGACAACCGGCTGTATCTGGACTTCCAGCAGCGGTTGAAGCGGGGGGCGGACTGCCTGGAGGCCCGGCGGCAGGAGACCGAGCGGGAGATGAACCTGCGGCTGAGCACCCTCAGCCTCCCGGAAGACCTGACGGAGGAGCAGAGGGGATGCTTTGACCTCCACCACCCCCAGCTGGAGGAGGCGTTGACCCAGCTGGAGGCCGGGGACCGGCAGGCGCTGGCGGCGCTGGACGGGGACATTCGCACCCAGGAGACCCGGCGGGAGCAGTTGCAGGCGCAAAAAACTCTGGCCCAGCAGCGGAACCAGCGGCTGGACGCACTGGAACAGTGCCGCCGGGAAGAATTTGCACTCCAGGCCCAGGCGGAGCCGATGGAGGCGCTGGCCCTCCGGATGGAACAGGGGAGAAAAGCCCTCCGGCTGGTGTTCCCCAGCGAGCGCGCCCTGGAGCAGACCCGGAGCCGACTGCTCCAGACTCAGGGGGAGCTTACCGGATGGGCGAGCCAGCGGGAGCGGGAGACCCGCAAGTTCCACTCCTTGGAGCAGGAGTGCCAGCGCTGGCGGGAACAGACCCCCCAGATGGAGCGGCTGGGCCACCATATTCAGGCCATTGCTGAGGCGCTGTCCGACTATGACCGGCTGGAATCCGTGCAAAAGGCGCTGGACAGCGCCAGCCGCCGCCTGGACGCCGTCCGGCAGAGCGAGACCCAGGCTCAGGAGGAAAAGCAAAAAATAGAATCCCAACAGGCCACGCTACAGGCCCAACTGGAACCCCTCAAGGGGGCGGAAGTGACCTGTGTTCGGTTGACGGCGGAGCGGGAACAGGCCGACAGGCGGCTGAACCGCCTCACCGGGCTGGGAGACCAAATCGCAGAGTTGAAAACCGGGTTGGTTCAGGGGCAGACCCTGCGCCGCCGCCAGCAACAACAGCAGCAGCGGCTTCAGGCGGCGACAGAGCGGCGCAGTCACCTGTACGATGCTTTCTGGAATGGGCAAGCCGGCATCCTGGCGGAGCAGTTGGAGGAGACGCTGGCCCAGGACGGAGAGGGCGTTTGTCCCGTCTGCGGCGCCCGGCACCTACGGGGGAATCACCCGCCTTTTGCTCAGAAACCGGCGGAGACCCCCTCCCAGGAGGAGGTAAACCAGGCCGAAGCCGCCGCAAAGCGGGAACAGGAGAAAAACAACGCCCTGTTGGTGGATTTGAAAGAGAAAATCTCCGCATGGAAGGAGAAAAAAAGCAATGCCCTGTTGCTGGCGGCGGAGCTGTTCCCGGAAGCGCCGGACTGGGACACACTGGCCCAGCCGGGGTATTTGACTGAGGCAATTGCCCAGGGCAAAGCCGACCTGACCGCAGTGGAGACCGCTCTGCAAAAAGCGCAGGAGCAGCAGCGAATCAAAGAGACCACAGAGGCGGCGCTGCAAACCCTCCGCTCCCAGATGGAACAGGCAAATGCACGGCTGGAGGAGCAAACCGAAGTCTGTCGGAAGATGCAGGAGGAAGTCACCCGCCTGACCGCCCAGGCGGAGGAAGGGCGGCGGACACTGCCCTATCCCTCCCGGAAGGAAGCCCTGACGGAACAGGCAAAGCTGACCGCCCGGCGGAACCAGTGGCAGCGGGGACTGGAGCAGGCCCAGGCTGCACTGGACGAGAGCCAGCGGAAACTGGCGCGGCTGGCTGGTCTGCTGGAGACCGGGGAGACCCGGTTGACCGCCCAACAAAAGGAACTGGCAGCAGCAACCGCCCAGTTGGAGACGGCCTGGAAGGGCGCGGGGTTCCCGTCCCTGGCGGACTACCAGCGCTCGCTGGCCCCGGAGGGGCAGACCATCGACGAGGACTGGCTGACCGCCCAGGAGGCCCGGCTGACCGACTACCAAAACCGCCGGCGGGACTGCGCCAACCGGCTCCGTTCCCTGGAGGAGGAGACCGCCGGTTGGGAGCGCAGCGACCTTGCGGCGTTGGACGGCGCGTTGCAGGGGCTGGAAAATCAACTCTCCGCCCAAAGGGAGGCCCGCGACCGGCAGTATCACCGGCGGCAGGCCAACCGGCAGGTGGCCCGTGGGGTGGCCCAGGGCCGGGCGGCGCTGCGCCGCATCGCCCCGGCGGAGCGGGAGCTGAAACGGCTGGCGCAGGTGGCCAACGGCCAGGACACCGCGCTTGGGCGATACAGCTTTGACCGATATGTGCTCAGCGCCTTCTTTGAGGAGATCATCGCCCAGGCCAACTGCCATCTGGATGTGATGAGCGGCGGCAAATACAGCCTAGCCCGGCGGGAGACCGCCGACCGGAAAAACGGCGCGGCGGGGCTGGAGCTGGAGGTGTGGGACGCCTTCACCGGGGAGGCCCGGCGCACCCCGTCCCTCTCCGGCGGTGAGTCCTTCCAGGCGTCGCTGGCCCTGGCTCTGGGCCTTTCCGACGTGGTGCAGCAGCACGCCGGGGGCGTCCAGCTGGAGACCATGTTCATCGACGAGGGCTTTGGCTCCCTGGACAACCAGGCCCTGGAAAAGGCCCTGGAGGTGCTGCGCCAGCTGGCCGGGGACAGCCGACAGGTGGGCATCATCTCCCACGTGGAGAAGCTGGAGGAGTGCATTTCCCAGAAGATCCTGGTTCGGGGCGGCAGAAACGGCAGCACCATCGAATTGCAAATTTGAACCGCTGAAAATCCCATTCTTTTGCCACAAAGCGACAGATTTGTCCCGTTGTCGCCGGGAAAGAGACTTGACGGTGTCCGCGTGGATGCGCTACAATAAACTAGAGAATTTGGATTTTTTCAGGGCGCGGGGCGACTGCAACGCCCCACCGCCCCAAATGCCGGGCAATATCTGCGAATCGGGGAAGGAGACGGCTGGATATGGCGGATTCCAACATCACCAAACGAGCGCTTGCAATGGCGACGAAGGAGCTGATGGAACAGACGCCCTTCTCCAAAATCAGCGTGGGGGACATCTGCGAGAAGTGCGGCATGAACCGCAAGAGTTTCTATTACCATTTCCGGGACAAATACGACCTGGTCAACTGGATCTTCGACGTGGAGTTTTTGCAGCTCACCGTCCAGCACGAGGAGGGTATCCGCTGGGCGCTGCTGGGGGAGTTGTGCCGTTATTTTTACGACAACCGGGTCTTTTACCGCCGGGCGCTGGAGGTGAAAGGGCAGAACTCCTTTTCCGACCACTTCCGGGAGATGCTCTCCCCGCTGCTGCGAGAGCTGCTGAGAAGGGTTCTGGCCGAGCCGAGGCAGATGGAATTTTACATCAATTTCTACTCTGACGCTTTTATTTGTTCCCTGGAGCGGTGGCTCTCCAGCCGGGACTGTATGCCGCCGGAGCAGTTTGTGGAGCTGCTCCAATCCTGTGTGCTGACCCTGGCCGATTTGACCAAGCTGGAGGAGGGCGAAGAGCAGGTGTGACCCGCAGCGATTTACATTAAATTTCCATAAAAGCAGTACCGACGATTTGACAGATACGCTGATATGTGCTATTCTGAATATAACAGAAATAGAAACCTTGTCAATGAATGGAGGTTCCTTTTATGTGGAGATGGAAACGATTCCTTTGTGCCCTGTTGACCCCTGTGATTCTGCTTTCCCTCTCTGCCTGCGGCAGCTCTACGCAAACGACCATCGACCAATATGAGTGGACGCTGAACACCGTGCAGAGCGACAGCGACGGGGGAGAGGTGGTGGCCTGCGACGTGGACTACCTGGCCTCGTACCCCGCTGCGGCTGAGGTCAGCTTTTCCTGCGCCGCCCGCGAGGGCACACTTGTTTTGACCGACCACGCCAGCGGTCAGGTCTACAGCGGAACTTACGCCGAAGATACAGCGAATGCGGACAGCCTTCTTTACACCGTCCAGTTTGACGACAGCACGGGAAACGCGACCTCCGCGCTGACCAAGTATGCGGGCGGCGGCTCCGCCCCCACGTTGGTGCTCTCCGTTGACGGTTATACGATGTATTTCACCGGACAGTGAAAGGGAGGAGAGACAGCATGAAGCGATTCTTTTGTGTGTTTTTTGCCCTCGCCATTCTGCTTTCTCTGACCGCCTGCGGCGGCGAAACCACGGACAGAGTGACCTTCCGGGCCACGGTGTTGGAAGCCGACGAGAGCGGGTTTCTCGTGGAGCCGGTGGCGGGGAGCGCGGAGCTGAACAACTCTGACCGCATCGTGGTTCCCATGACGTCGATGGAGGCATCGCCTGAGCCGGAGGTGGGGGACACGCTGGAGATCGTCTACAACGGCGACATCGCGGAATCCTACCCCGCCCAAATCAGCACCGTTTACAGCATCCGCGTTGTGGAAGAAGGAGACAGCGAACATGAAGAAGCATAAGAAAAAGAACGCCAAGCAGCAGCAAGATTTGGCCTTCGGGCTGCTGATTGGACTGCTCTTCGGCATTCCCATTGGCGTCTCGCAGAACAGTCCCGCCGTTGGCATTTCTATGGTCCTTTGTTTTGGACTGGCGCTCAGCTGTACCGGCGGGAAAAAGAAGAAAGCTGCCCAGCCGGAGGAATAACGCCGGTTTGTGGCTTCAACGCGCATAAAATTTCCCTGCCCACACAACCTGCGAACGAGAGAAAGGAAGGTTTTGCATGAATTTTGTCTTTGTTTCCCCCCAGTTCCCCGACTGCTACCGCCACTTCTGCCAGCGGCTCAAGGGCAACGGCGTCAATGTGCTGGGCATTGGCGACTGCCCCTATGCCCTGCTGCACCCGGAGCTGAAAGCCTCCCTGACCGAGTATTACAAGGTGGACACCATGGAGGACTACGACCAGATGCTCCGGGCGGTGGCCTATTTCACCTTCCGCTACGGCAAAATCGACTATCTGGAGTCCAACAACGAGTACTGGATGGAGCAGGACGCCCGTCTGCGCCAGGACTTCCACATCACCAGCGGTCTCCAGCCGGAGGACATGCGGAAGTTCAAGAACAAATCCGCCATGAAAGCCTATTACGCGGCGGCGGGTATCCCCACCGCCCGGTATCACCTGCTGACCGACCGGCAGAGCGCCCTGGACTTCGCCCATTGGGTGGGGTATCCCCTGGTGGCAAAGCCCGACAACGGGGTGGGGGCCGCCGGGAACCGCACCCTCCGCTCGGATGAGGATCTGTGTCGACTCTTTGACATGGATTTAGGCTCTCAGTATATTTTGGAGGAGTTTGTCTCCGGGGATGTGTCCGCCTTTGACGGCATTGTCAACAGCAAGGGGGAAATCGTCTTTTGCGCCAACCATGTGACCACCATCTCCATTATGGACATGGTGCAGCACCACGGCCCCATGTACTATTCCGTGCTGAAGGATGTTCCCTGGGACATGCTGGAGGCGGGGAAAGCGGTGCTGAAATCCTTCGGCCTGAAAAAGCGCAGCTTCCACCTGGAGTTCTTCCGGCTCACCGAGGCCAAGGAGGGGCTGGGCAACGTGGGAGACATCGTGGGCCTGGAGGTCAACATGCGCCCCGCCGGAGGCTACACCCCGGACATGATCAACTACGCCACCAGCGCCGACTATTACCAGCTGTGGGCGGATATGATTTGCTACGACGAACCCCGCCACGGCTACGACGGTCAGCGATACTACTGCGCCTACATTGGCCGGTGGGATGAGAAGCGCTACCGCCACTCCCACGACGACATCTGCCAGCGGTACGGCTGGCGCATCAAGGACTCTGGCCGCCTGACCGGTATCCTGGAGGGGACGATGGGGGATGACTTTTTCATCGGCGTGGCAGACACCGCCGAGGCCAGAGACGAGATGATCGGGTATATGCTGGAGGAATAATATAAAGCTATTAGCTATTAGCTATTAGCCGTTAGCTACTAGTATAGTATCGCAAGCCGATAGTGAGCAGCTCATTACAACGTTGAAACAAGCATAGAAGAACCAGCCGGGAAGGAGACACCCTCTTTCCCGGCTGGTTTTGCGTTGTACGGCTTATTGCGGTTTATTGCAGCTCCGGCTTTACCTGAAAATACCCCTGCCCGGCGCCGCAGACGGCGCAAACCTCCGGCGCGCGCTTGGCCACCACCAGATGGCCGCACTTCCGGCACTCCCAGACTACTTCACCGGCCCGCGCAAAGACGGTCTGGGCCTCCACGCTGCGGATCAGCTTCTGGAACCGCTCCTCGTGGCCCTTCTCCACCGCCGCCACCAGCCGAAACCGGGCCGCCAGCTCGGAGAAGCCCTCCGCCTCCGCGTCCTCCGCGAAGTGAGCGTACATCTCCGTCCACTCGTAATGCTCCCCGGCGGCGGCGCTTTTCAGGTTCAGGGCCGTGTCCGCGATGCCGGAGAGGGCCTGGAACCACAGCCGGGCGTGTTCCCGCTCGTTGTCGGCAGTCTCCCGGAAGATGGCGGCGATTTGCTCAAACCCCTCCCGGTGGGCCACCTGCGCGAAGAAGTCGTATTTGCTCCGGGCCTGGGTCTCCCCGGCGAAAGCTGTGCGCAGGTTCTGGTCGGTTTTGGTGCCCAGCAGTTCTTTTCCGTATTGTTTCATGGCGATACCCTCCTGTTTGTTGGTCGAGGGTATCTTTCCCAGAAGGGCGGGAAATATCCGTCCTTAATACAGCTCCCGCAGGACGTTCTCGGAATACTCCCGCAGCGCGGCCAGGTTCCGAATGGAATCGCCGCACTGAATGACCCGCTCCCGCACCGGGTCCGGCAGGACGGTGAAGTAGCACTCCGCGTCCCGGTCGCAGTGGAGCAGGTGGTTCAAATTGCGATAGTTCTGTTTCTTCACGGTTTTGTCTCCCATTCCGCGCCGTTTCCGGCGCAAGGATATGGTGGACAAAATGGACGCTGTTTATTCGTTTTCCAGCGTGATGAACTGTTGCAAGGCGAAGCCGGAAACGCCGTTCCACTCCACCACGAACCAGTTTTGGTAGCGGTTCCAGACGGTGAGCCGGGTGCCGTCCTGGAGGGACACCACCACCTCGCTGGCGGTATCCGGCGCGGCGCGGACGTTTAGGCTGCCCCAGTTCAGGTCCACATAGCCCGCCTGGGGCGATTGAAGGGGCAGAAAGGGCAGAGAAAAATACTGGGCCACCGCCTCCGCCAGCGCTTTGGCGATCTCCGGCACGTTGTCCCGTATCCACTGGGCGTCCTCCGGGTTGTCGTGGTAGGCCAGTTCCACCAGCACGGCGGGAGCCGCGACCTTCGCCACCTCGCCGATGGTGGTGGTGGGCAGGGCGCGCACCTTCTCCGGCTGTGGATAAATGGTGCGAAGTTGGGCGGCAATCAGCTCGGCGGCCCGGCGGCTGTGGGCGGAGCTGGGGGAATAGTACACGTCGGTCCCCTGGAGGACGCCGGAGAGAGTCTCCGGTGCGGCGTTGCTGTGCAGCGCCAGGTGCAGAGAGAACTGCCCGGCGTTGGACGCTTCGATGGACTGGGCGGCGGTCATATCCGTGGTGTTGCGGACAAAGGAGATGCCGCAGGCGCGAAACCACCGCTCCAGCTGATCGGCAATCAGGTTCATGTACAGCTCCTCGTTCCCACCGCCGGTGTAGGGGTTGAACTCCTGGGAGGAGGGGGACAGATAGACAAAAGGCATAGACAGGGCCTCCCAAACAGAATGGTATCCCAGTCTATGCCGGTGGGGGAGAAGGGGAAACTCTATCCCAGCATCTCCCCGATGACGTTGGACAGGGCGGCAAACTGCTCCAAACTCAGCTGCTCACCGCGGGTGTTCTCCCCCAGGCCGCAGGCAGTCAGAGCCTCCCGCAGCTGCTCTTTGGTCAGCTGATTGGAAAACGCGGAGGAGAGGCCGTTCAGCAGTTTTTTTCGCCGCTGGAGGAAGGCCGCCCGCACCACCTGAAAGAACCGCGCTTCGCTGTCCACCGCCGCCGGGGGCGCAGAGCGCGCCGCCATCCGCACCACCGCCGAGGTGACCTTGGGCGCGGGGTAGAAGCAGTGGGGCGGCACCTCAAAGAGCAGCTCACAGTCTGCGTAGTATTGGCACAGCAGCGTAAACGCGCCATAGTCGCCGGTGTTGGGCCGGGCGCAGATGCGCTTTGCCACCTCCCGCTGGATCATCACCGTGACCGAGCCGAAGCGGCAGCTTTCCAGCAGCCGGGTCAGCACCGGCGTGGTGATGTTATAAGGCAGGTTGGCGCAGACGATGGGGGTCAGCCCGCCGCAGTGCTCCGCCAGCAAAGCGTCCAAATCCAGCTTCATGATGTTGCCGGGAATGACGGTTACATTGGGGCAGTCGGCCAGCGTCTCCGCCAGCACCGGCAGCAGCGCGCTGTCCAGCTCCACCGCCGCCACCTTGCCCGCTCTTTGGGCCAGCTGGACGGTCAGCGGGCCGATGCCCGGCCCGATCTCCAGCACGGCGGTGGTTTCGTCCGCGCCAGAAGCCTCTGCGATGGCCCGGGGAACGCTGCTGTCGATGAGGAAGTTCTGCCCCATGGACTTGGAGAAGTGGAAGCCGTACCGGGTCAGCAGGGGTTTGATTTCGCGCAAATCGCAGAGATCCATCTTGGAATCACCTTTTCAATCATAAAATTGGGGCGGGGGACAGCAGAAAAGGTACAAAAAGCGGCGCTCGAATCCGTCCTTTTGGCCCGAACGCGAGCGCACACTGTCGTTTTACGGAATACTATCCCTCTTTGGGGTACCCAATGTCCTTTTCCAGCAGCTCCAGGGGCACCTGGCTGTCCTGGGCCATCCCGATTTTCCGAAAACCGTTGCGGGTGTAAAACCGCTTGGCGATTTGGTTGGTGGGGGCGCAGCGGAGCCGCAGCTTGTCCCTGCCCAGGGGCCGCGCGGTGGAGACCGCCTGCCCGATAAGCTGGACGCCCAGCCCCTTGTGGCGATAGGCGGGGTTCATGTAGACGAAGGGAACGAAGCAGACGCCGCTTTCCGCGTCCCGCTCCAGGTTCATCTGGATCATGCCCACGATTTCCTCGCCCAGACAGGCCACCATCACCGACCTGGGCTCGTTCAGGCTGGCCCGGAAGGCCGCCTGATAGAACGCCTCCCCATCGAAGAACGCCTCCCGCCCGTGGATGTCCACCCACGCCTCATGGCGGTAGCGGAAGTACAGCTCTTTTTCCTCGTAGGGCCGCCAGGGGCGGAACCACAGGTTGGCGTTGCCCATGGCGAAGACCGTTCGCTCCTCGCCGGGGCCGCGCTGCTTTATGATGGTGGAGATCTCCCGCGGCAGGTGGGAGTTGTCTGCCTCGAAGATTACCCGCACATCGCGCCCCTCCACCTCAATGCAGGCCACGCCGGTGTTGTCGCTGTGGGGGACCTTGCCGATGCCCTCCAGGCCGTAACCGTGGAACCAGGACAGGGCCGTCCGAATCACCATGCCGTGGGAGAAGCAGGCCACGGTTTTGCCGGGGTTGGCGTCGGCGATTTTGAAAATGGCCTCCACCATCCGCTGCTGTACCTGCTGATACGTCTCGCCGCCCTCGATTTCGTAGGCGGGGGAGACCTCCCCAAAGAGCCGCATCCGCTCCGGGTCGTGTACCTGGGCGTCGCCAAAGGGCACATCCTCCCACACGCCAATGCCGATTTCGATCAGCCCCGGCTCGATTTGCAGGGGCAGATGGTGCGGTACATAAATGGCCCTGGCGGTGGTCTTACACCGGCACAGGGGGCTGGAATACACCGCGTCGATGGGTACCCCGTCAAAGCGGCCCGTCAGGGCAGCGATTTGCCGGTATCCGGTGTCGGTGATGAGGGAATCATACCAGCCGTGCATCCGGCGGTACAGGTTGCCCTCCGCCTGGGCGTGGCGAATCAAATACAGTCGCGTCATTGCAGCGCTCGCTCGCTTTCTCTATACTTTACCAGGGCTGCACACCGCCTGTCAGCTCACTGACCGATTGCAGTCCCTGCTCCGCGGCCAGCGCCGCAAGCCCGTCCCGCACCTTCAGGGGGGCGTAGGGGTCGGCAAAGCAGGCCGTCCCCACGGCTACGGCGGTGGCCCCGGCCAGCAGCATCTGGGCCGCGTCCTCGCCTTTTGCCACGCCGCCCATGCCCAGCACAGGGATACTCACTGCGTTGGCGACTTCCCACACCATCCGCACCGCCACCGGCAGCACCGCCGGGCCGGACAGTCCGCCGGTGTTCATGTGCAGCACCGGGCGGCGGGTCTTTACGTCAATGCGCATCCCCCGAATGGTGTTGATGAGGGAGACCGCGTCCGCCCCTGCGCCCTCCACCGCTCTGGCGATGGCGGTGATGTCGGTGACGTTGGGGGAGAGCTTGACCATGACCGGTACACGCCCTGCGTGTTTTTTGGCGCACTCGGTTACCTCGGCGGTCATCTCCGGGACGGTGCCGTACTGCAACCCCCCGCACTTCACGTTGGGGCAGGAGACGTTGACCTCGATCATGTCCACCCCCGCGTCAGCGAGCTTTTCACACATGATGCCGTACTCTTCCGGCGTGTTGCCGGAGATATTGGCGATGATTTTCAGGTCGTGCCGCCGCAGATAGGGCAGTTCCTCCGCGATAAAGCGGTCCACGCCGGGGTTTTGCAGCCCCACGGAGTTCAAAATGCCCATGGGCGTCTCGGCAATGCGGGGCGGGGGATTGCCCTCTCTGGGGTGGAGGGTCAGGCCCTTGCAGCAGATGCCGCCCAGCTCGCTGATGTCATAAAACTGGCCGTATTCCCGGCCAAAGCCGAAGGTGCCGGAGGCCACCACAATGGGGTTCTTCATGGACATCCCCGCCAGGGTGACGCCCATCTCTACGCCGTTGATGACGCTCATGACCAGTCCACCTCCTCTGCGGGGAATACCGGTCCGTCCTTACAGACGTGCTGATACGTGCCGCCCACCGAACAGGCGCACACCAGGCAGGCCCCCACGCCGCAGCCCATCCGCTCCTCCATGGAGACCTGACAGGGTACGCCGTAGTCCCCCGCCGCCTTGTAAACGTTTTTCAGCATGGGTTTGGGGCCGCAGGCGAAAACCGCGCTGATTGTTTTATCTTCCTCCAGATATTGCCGCACCAGCGCGTCCACAAAGCCGTGGTAACCCACCGAGCCGTCGTCGCTGGCCACCCGCACCGGGCAGCCGGCCTGCTGAAAGTCCTCCAGCAGAATGACAGCCTGCCTGTTGCGGAACCCCAGCGCCGCCACCGCGCCGCCGGGGGCGGCCTTCGCCGCGTAGAGCATAGGGGGGACGCCGATGCCGCCGCCCACCACCAGCACCTTTCCGGGTTCGGGGTGGGCAAAGCCGTGGCCCAGGGGGCCAAGCACGTCCAGAGAAGTGCCTTCCGGCTGCTCCGCCAGCCAGGCGGTGCCTTCGCCCCGCACCTGAAACACCACCCGGAGGGTGTCCCCCTCCGCGTCACAGATGGAGATGGGGCGGCGGAGCAGGTGGCCCTCGCCGCAGGCGATGTTGACGAACTGGCCGGGCCTGGCAGACCGGGCCAGTTCCTCTGCCTCCAGCAGGAAGGAGAAGGTGTCCGGGGTCAGCTGCTCGACCTGGGCAATGCGACACAGAGCTTGTACAGGCATATAAGACCGCTCCTTTTAGTCCAAAATCGGGGTGATGGCGGCGATGGCGTCCCGCATTTCAAGAGCGGCGGCGCGGGCCGCGTCCTGATAGTCCGCACCAGAGTTGCCCGTCTTTTTCCAGGCGCACATGATACCCCGGGAGGAGTTGACCACTGCGCCGTGGCCCCGCTCATCGAAGGCGAAGCGCACGTCCTCGGCGGTGCCGCCCTGGGCGCCGTAGCCGGGGACCAGCAGGAAGGTGTGGGGCAGCGCTTTCCGCAGCTGAGCCAGCTGCTCCGGCCAGGTAGCTCCCACCACGGCTCCCACCCGGTTGTAGCCGTAGCAGTCCAGATAGCCCTCGCCCCACTTGGCGGTGAGACCACCCATGACGTCGTAGATTTTCCCGCCGCCGATCTCCAGGTCTTGCAGGTCCACGGCAGAGGGGTTGGAGGTGCGCACCAGCACAAAGAGAGCCTTGTCCTCCTGGTTGGCGATTTTCAGGAAGGGGTTCACCGCGTCCGCGCCCATGTAGCCGTTGACGGTGACGCAGTCCGCGTCGAAGCAGGGCAGCTGCGCGCCGCCCACCACGGTTCTGCCCAGCCAGCCCTCGGCATAGGCGGAGGCGGTGGCCCCGATGTCGCCCCGCTTCACGTCTGCGATGACGTACATGCCCTTTTCTTTGGCATAGCGAATGGTGCGTTCCAGCATCTCCATCCCCTCCCAGCCCAGCAGCTCATAGTAGGCGGCCTGGGGCTTCACGGCGGGGACGATGTCGCACAGCGCGTCGATGAGGCCGCGGTTGAAGGCGAAAATGGCCTCCGCCGCAGCCCTCCGGGTCTCGCCGTACTGGGCGATGGCCCGGTCGATCATGGGCTGGGGGACGTACTCCAGCCGGGCGTCCAGCCCGGCCACGGTGGGGTTCTTGGTGCGGATGATTTTCTCCTGCAAACGGTCAAAAGACATATGATTTCTCTCCCTGTTCAGTTTTGGGATATGCTTCCTTACTCATCGTAACGATAAATGATGTTGCCTCCCACGATGGTGTATTTCACCTTTCCCTTCACCTGCATCCCGGCGAAGGGCGTGTTGCGGCCCTTGGAGCGGAAGTCGCCGGGGTCGATGGTCCACGCCTCGTTGGGGTCGAAGATGGTCAGGTCGGCATCGGCCCCCATGCTCAGGCTGCCCTTG
>JAJQAS010000211.1 GCA_021203685.1 Clostridiales bacterium
GATTCAATCGCTATGGATTTTTTAGGTGTTCAACTTCATTTTACAATCGACCAGATTTTTTTCCGTAGTATAATGTCGGCTGAAAATAGAACCAAAGGAGAGGGATGTTCTGTGGAAGAACGCAATCAGACACAATCGAACAAAATGGGTGTGGAACCCATCAACAAACTGCTGCTGACCATGGGCGTACCGCTGATGATTTCCATGCTGGTGCAGGCCTGCTACAACATCGTGGACAGCGTCTACGTGGCCCGGCTCAGCGAGGACGCTCTGACGGCGGTCTCCATGGCCTTCCCCATCCAGAGCGTGATGATCGCCGTGTGCAGCGGCACCGGCGTGGGCATGAACGCCCTGCTCTCCCGCTCCCTGGGGGAGAAGGACACCCGCTCCGCCAACCGGGCCGCCAACAACGGCGTGTTCCTGGCCATTTGCAGCTATCTGGCCTTTGTGCTGGTGGGCCTGTTCGTGTCCCGGCCCTTCTACATGAGCCAGATCAGCTATAACATGGACATCGTCAACAGCGGCGTGGCCTACACCACTATCGTCTGCTGTTGCAGCTTCGGCCTGTTCACCCAGATGACCTTCGAGCGGATGATGCAAGGCACCGGCCTGACCTTCTACACCATGATCACCCAGATGTCCGGCGCCATTGTCAACATCATTCTCGACCCCATGTTCATTTTCGGCATCGGCCCCTTCCCCCGGCTGGAGGTGGCCGGCGCGGCGGTGGCCACCTGCATCGGCCAGGTGGTGGCGGGGGTCATGGCCCTGACCATGAACCAGCTGCTGAACAAGGACATCCACGTCAGCCTCCGGGAGGTGTTCCGCCCCTCGTCGAACGTCATCCAGCGCATTTACTACGTGGGCATTCCCTCCACCATCATGGCCTCCATCGGTAGCGTCATGTACTACGGCATGAACCTGATTTTGACCGGCTACGGCTCCACCGCCAGCGCGGTGTTCGGCGTGTACTACAAACTGCAGTCCTTCTTCTTCATGCCGGTGTTCGGCATGAACAACGCTCTGGTTCCCCTCATGGCGTACAACTACGGCGCGCAGAAGCGGAGCCGTATGCTCCAGGCCCTGAAAAGCGGCATGATTTTCGCCTTCATCATCATGTGCATCGGCACGGCGGCCTTCGAGGCCATCCCCCAGGTGCTGCTGGGGCTGTTCAGCGCCAGTGACAATATGCTGGAAATTGGCGTCCCCGCCCTGCGCACCATCGCCCTGAACTTCCCCGTGGCGGCCATTTGCATCGTGCTGGGCACCGTGTTCCAGGCCCTGGGCAAGGCGACCTACAGCGCCATCATCTCCCTGGGCCGTCAGCTGGTGGTGCTGCTGCCGGTGGCCTATGTGCTGGCCCGGGTGGGCGGCCTGTCCCTGATCTGGTGGAGCTTCCCCATCGCGGAAGTGGTCAGCCTGCTGCTGACGCTGTACTTCTTCCGGCGCATTTACCAGAACATCATCGTCCACGTCGAGGACCGGGTGTGACGGGCACAATTCCATCATGATTCCATCCCTTCCCTCTCCCGGGGGAAGGGATTTGACGGTTTTGGGGATATTCTTCCGAAAACCGTTACAAACTGTCCACCAAAATCGAAGTCGCGCATAGTATAATTTGAGTGTTCCGTTGGAATCCAGACAAAATTAGCTATTAGCCTTTAGCTCTTAGCTGTTAGCCAGGCACTACTAAAGAAAAGAAGCCAGCTAAAACGAAAAGTTGTCGATTATTGCGGCGGAAAACCCCTCCACCATGCTTCGCATGGTCCCCCTCCCCTTTCAGGGGCGGCAAGAGGGGCGGTCAATTATCAAACGGTAGTTTTTGCGGAAAAACTTGTACTATTTTGGACAAAATTGCTGGCGAGGCAGCAAGCACTATCCCAGCTAACGGCTAACAGCCAACAGCTAACAGCTCATTCCCAAAGTGAGGTATCATCCGTGCAACAGACCAAACTGCACAACCGAATCAAATTGGCCCTCCAGGCACTGCTGGTGCTGGCGCTGGCGGCGGTGTTCGCCGTCTTTTCCTCCGACGCAGTAAACGGCCGCTGGGCCTATTATCTGCCCATCACCATCACCGTCAACGGGGAGGAAGTGGTGGTCAACGAGGCGCTGGAGCAGAACGAATACACCGAGGAGGACTTTGCCCTGGACGAGGACGGCCGGATGGTCTGCCTGACCAGCGGCTACCGGACAGGGGTGGATGTCTCCGCCCACCAGGGGGAGATCGACTGGGAGGCGGTGGCCGCTGACGGCATCAGCTTCGCCATGCTCCGGGTTGGCTTCCGGGGCTACGGCGCGGAGGGGACCCTGAACCTGGACGACTATTTCTTGCAGAACGCCCAGGCAGCGGTGGCGGCCGGGCTGGACATCGGCGTTTACTTCTTCTCCCAGGCCACCAGCCCGGAGGAGGCGGAGGAAGAGGCCGCCTTCGTGCTGGAGCAGCTGGAGGGACTGGACATCACCTTCCCCGTGGCTTACGACTGGGAACTCATCGACGCGGAGGACGCCGGCGAGGACGGAGCCCGCACCGACGACGTGGACGACGAGACCGCCGCCGCCTGCGCCGAGGCCTTCTGTGCGGCCATCACCCAGGCGGGCTATCAGGCGGCCCTCTACTGCAACAACCAGACCGGCTATTTCTCCTACGACGACGCGCTGCTCCAGAGCTATTTCCTCTGGTACGCCGGATATGAACAGAGCTATCCCGACTACTATTACGCCGTGGATCTGTGGCAGTACACCGAGAGCGGCACGGTAGACGGCATCTCCGGCAGCGTGGACCTGAACATCTATCCCATCGACACCGACCCCGCCGACAGCGGCTCTGGCGGCGACACAAGCGACAGCTCCCAGGAAACGGACACGAAATCGAGCTTGTGAATGAGAGGGATTCTTTTTGCGGCATAAAAGCGGAAAATGCTGTTTTTCAGTCGTTTTCCTGTAGGGGTGGCCCGTGGCCGCCCGGGGTAGGCGGGTGGTTCCTGCGGGCGGCCGCGGTGTATAGTGAAGTAAGATAGGTAACAGGTAGTGAAGGGACAT
>JAJQAS010000146.1 GCA_021203685.1 Clostridiales bacterium
GACTCTATTGAAGCTTTTCGCGGATGTGTTCAACTTGCACTTGCAATTTTCGCTCCTTTTCTTTTGATGGCCTTATTATAACTGAGGTTTTCTTGACAATCAATTCATCTTCCGGTATAATATTTTCCAACCAGGAAAAAGTGAGAGAGGAGTGGCCGATTTTGGACCTTAAACTGCTGGAAGAGTTCGCGTATCTTGCCGAAACGTGCAGCTTTCAGGAAACTGCGGAAAAAATGAATATATCCCAGTCCTCCCTGACCAAGCACATCCACAAGCTGGAGGAAGAGCTGGGCGTCACCTTCTTTGACCGTTCCACCCGGACGGTCCAACTGAACGCCTACAGCCAAGCCTATTATCCCTACGTCAAGCAGATGATCCAACTGCACCAGGAGGCGGTGCAGGCGCTGACGGACATCCGCAACGAGTCCCGTAACAATCTGTGCATCGCTTTCACCCCTACGATGGGGCAGTACGGCGTGGTGGAGGTCATTTCCGCCTTCTCCAGAGCGCACCCCCAGTACGACCTGAAAATCCTGGAGTCGCCCCATGTGCTGGACATGATCAACTCCCACGAGTGCGACTTCGGCTTTTTGCCGGAGGACGATTCCATCAACAGCAACGTCAGCCAGTTGGTCTACAAAACAGACCGCCTGGTGGCGGTCCTGCCTGAGAACCACCCGCTGGCAGCGGAGCCGCGGCTGACGCCAGAGCAAATTTGCGCCTCAGATACTCCCGTCATCCTCCACGCCAACCCCTCTGGCGGCCATTACCTGGAGACGCGGAAATTCATGACCCTGTGCAGCGACAGGGGAGTCGCCCCCAAGGTGCTGGCCGTCATCAGCCGCACCTCTACCATCATCAAAATGATCCAAGAGGGGCAGGGCATTTCCATCCTGAACCGGCAGTGCATCCCTGAAAGCGATGAAAACCTGACCATTGTTGATTTGCAGCCCTCGATCCCCTTCTACATCTATGTGGTGTACCCCACCCGGAAGAAGAAATCGGCTGCGGTGTCCGCGTTCCTCCGTTTTATTATCAAAGACCTTACCGAAACCGAGTGACGGCGCATTTTCAGCCCTCCATCCGGTTCACGCAAAAATCGCACCCTGGCAGTATATCGACCCGGGGTGCGATTTTGTTGTGTTGAGGGTAGCCGGATCGGGGCAAGGCCCCGGCCCGACTTCAGAAAGAAAAGGGGAGAAGAAAAAGGGGAAAAGCTGTATTTGGAAACTGGAACGTTCGGCTTATTCGCCTGCCGCCTTCTCCATGGCGGCGTGCCGCTCTTCCAGGATCCTTCTGTTTTCGGCTACGCGCTGCTTGCTCAGCGGGTAGAGGAACGCCAAGACCAGCACCATGAGGATCCAGCCGCACAGGGGGACGATACAGGTGATGTCATAGATGCGGGTGGTGACGTTGGCGTCAAAGGCGGTAGCGGCAGTGTAGCCGATCATGCTCAGCATAATGCCGTTGATGCCGGAGGCCAGGCCCTGCCCGGCTTTCCGGGCGAAGCTGTACAGGCTGTAAATCGTACCGTCGGAACGGATCCCCGTCCGAACCTCTGTGTCGTCCACGATCTCGGAGGCCAGCGCCCAGCAGACGGAGCTGAACAGAGACAGGCCGCCGACGGCGATGCAGTAGAACACATACCAGACGATGACGGAGGAGGTGTGGAGGAAGAAGGCCACGCCGAAGCTGCAAATGCCGATGCAGCAGCCCAGGATGATCATGTTCTTCTTGCCCAGCTTGGATTCCAGCTTGACGGTGATGAACGCCGCCAGCAGAAGCACGACCACGGTTTCCAACGTGCCGCAGAAAGCCTGGGCGGTGTTGCTGCCGAAGTAGTTGGGATAGATGTAGGAGTTCATGCCGTGGAGGGCGGAGTTGGCCAGCTCATACAGCATAACCAGGAGAATGACCGCGATCATGGCCCGGTTGTGGAACAAATCGCCAAAGAAGCCGGACAGAGTGAACTTTTCGGTGTGCTTTTCCACCTTGACGCGCTCGGTGGTCAGGTTGTAGCAGCCGATGTAGCAGATCAGGGCCAGCACGGAGCTGGCGACAGCGGCGATGGACATCCTGGTGCCGGAGAGAACGGTGTTGCCGGCCTCGTCGGTGTAATAGACCACCAGGGGGAAGATAATGCTGCAAACGGTGATGGAGAGGGTGCCGCCGATGTGACGCCAGTTGGAAAGCTGGGTCCGCTCGTTGGCGTCGTTGGTGATAACAGAGGTCATGGAGCCGTAGGGAATGACGATCATGGTGTAGAACACGCTGCTCCACAGCAGGTAGGTCACGAACATCCAGACCACCTTGAAGGTCATGGGCATATCCCGGAACCAACTGGCATACATCAGCAGACTGGCCAGGGCGATGGGGCCCATGATGCGCCGAATCCAGGGACGGCACTTGCCCTCTGCTGTGGTGTCGGAGCGGTCAACCACCTGCCCCATGGCGATATCCGTTACGGCGTCGCAGAACTGTGCCACCATCATCAGAATACCAACGATGACGGAGGAGACCCCCATAACATCGGTGTAGAACTTCATGAAAAAGGTGCTTGCCAGGATGAAGGTGAAGTCGCCGCCCAGGTTGCCCAGCAGGTATCCGACCTTGTCCGCTAAGCCAAAAGGCTTTACGGCTTTCGTTTCTTCCATTTTTAACATTTTTAAATCCTCCTTGTTTCCTTGTTTCTTTTTTGTTGAGGAGGCGTCCTGCCGCTGGAGCAGAGGTCTTATACGAAAAGGTCCTTTCATAAGCTTCATAAGCTACTCTGATAAAAAGCGGCGCGAACCACCCTGTTTGTTGGAACCGGCCAGTTCTCTATTGTGTGTGAAACCGGCTAAATATCAGTTGGAAGTTACCGACATTTATCATCGACGTGTTTCACATCTTGAAACTTACTTTACACGACAGCTTCAACAAAATCAATTCCGTTTGCCTGAACTCTTTTTCCTCTTCGGAAAAAATAAGATAGGTCGATTGTAAAATGAAGTTGAACACCTAAAAAATCCATAGCGATTGAAT
>JAJQAS010000284.1 GCA_021203685.1 Clostridiales bacterium
GTGGTGGGGGCGGCGTGGGGCGAGGCGGGGCGATGCTGTTGGCAATTTCTTTGGCAGTTGCTTCGCACTCCAGCCGCCGCTGTTCCCATTTGGTGTAGACCGCCCGCTGGGAGAGGTTTTTGTCCCGGATCTCCTCACAGACCTTGGCTGCCTCTATGTAGAGCAGACATTCCTCCTTGGAGGGGCTGTCGTTCCGCTCCCGTCTGACCCGTTCGGCCTTCCGGATCAGCCCGACATACTGGTTGTTTTTTTCCGTCATCGAACTGGTATAAGAGGTCCTGCTGATATCATATCTGGACATAGTTTCCTCCTTAGATGTTCTTGGGCGGATGAATGTCCATGATGTTGTCCATTCCGTCCCCATAGTCGTCCACTTCCACATCGTCGTCCTGTACGCCGCTGACCTGGGCGGCGATGTCGTCCAGGCTGGAGTGGGTGCTCTTGGGCTGCTCCGCGCTGGCCTGTGCCTTTTCCGCGGCAGGCCGCTTTCCCGTGTACATGGTGCGCCGGGCGGCGTTCACGTCCCCCGGGCGGCGCTTGTTTTTCAGGCATTCCTCAATGTCGCCCGTCATCTTCAGTTCCTCGAAGAATCCTTCCAGCAGCTCCTCTTTTTCCTTGATGGCGCTGTCGGCGGTGATGTAGTCATAATCATTGCGTTTCCCCGTTTTTTCCAAGGCGCCTGGATCCTCTTGGGGCCCTGTCCGCTGATTTGCCGGGAAGCCGCGTCCAGCATCTCATAGGCGTGGGTGATGCTGTCGTAATCGGCCACAGTCTTCAGGGCAAAGATGGCGCCCTTCACCAGCATATAGCCCAGCGCCGCGTCCCACAGGTTCTGCTCGTTGATGACGGTATCCATGCCGTCCTGCTGTCCCTCCTGGATGTAGCGGCTCTGATTCCGAATGATCCGGTTAAAGTCCTTCTTGCAGCCCTCCAGCTTGCCCCTGCACTTGCCCAGGGAGTATTGCAGCTCCGACTTCGCTTTCATGTCGGCGTTGATCCTGGCAAATTTCCGGTTCTGCTTCATGTCGTTCAGCTGGCTCTTGGCGTCTTCCAGCACACTGGTCATGCTGCTCCAAATTGACATATGATGTACTCCTTTCCAAATGCGCTGCCGCGCTGTTTCGCGTCCGCCTTAATTGTAGATCGTCTGGTCTTCTTCCTCGTACTGCTGCTCGGTCTCCCGGTTGGTCTCCTGATAGGTCTCCCAGGCCCGCTCATATGCCGCCTGCTCCTGTTCCTCTGCCTGGCGGCGGCGTTCCTCCAGTTCCTCGTCGTTCATGAGGCCCAGATTCTCCATCAGGTCCTTGTTTCGTCTCTGCGCCGATTTGACATACTCCTCCTGCTCCTCACTGATCCGGTCCAGCTCATTTCTCGCCTGCTCCGAGGCCGTCTCCTTGAGTCGTTTATTTCCATCGGCCTCTTCCAGCTGCTGGAGCTGCCCTTCGATTTCATCCGCGCTCTTCAGGAACTTGTCGATTGCCACGTCGTTCTCCGCCATCTCCTGGAACAGTTCCTCAATCTGCTCCTGGTACTTGGCATACAGGTTGGCATCCTCCACCACAGGAATCTCTCTCAGCTTGATCTGGAGCATATCCATCTGGTTCTTCCTGTTGCTCAGTTTCAGCTCATTCTGCTCCAGCAGTTTCCCGTTCACCTCCAGTTGGATCTGGAGCCACCGCTGGTCGACGAGCATCGTTTGCATCTCCCGCTGTTCATCGGTCCATTTAAGCCTGTCCGCCGGGGTGTTGTTCTCCAGAATGTCCTTAAACGCTTCGTTCGTTTTCTTGTCGGTAGTAACCAGTTTCTTGAGCTCCTCATGCTTTTCTTTTTCCGCAGCTACCTTCCCTTCATGGAGGGCCTTCTCGCTGTCCACATTCCGCTGTATTTTGTCCACCGACTGCGCAATATCGACCAGAGTGATCCAGTTCTCCAGGTATTTGGCGTTCACTTCCACGAACTGCTGGGTCAGCTCCGGCTGCTGCTGGGGAATGCGGGTGCGGATCTCCGACAGCCCTTTCGCCAGCGCGCCCTTGGCTGCGTAAGCGGCCTGCAGGTCCCCCTGTTCCACCGCCTGCCGGAAGAGCCTGGCCAGGATGAGCAGCTGTTCGTCGATTTTGCGGATGTCTATCTCGATGTTCTGCGGGTCCTTGAGCAGCAACCGCCGCAGTGACCGCGCCGCATACTCCAGGTCGCCGCAGGGCTGCTTCGGGTTGGATTTATATTCCAGAACTTCCTTGGGCAGATGGCTGTTCTTGGGATCGAAATCAATGTTGTTGAGTTCGTCGATAATGAGCTGTTCATTCTTGGCGGTGTCGTTGGTGACCTCTTTGGCCACCGCCTCTTCCAGTTCTTCTTGCCGCTCCTTGCGTTTCTGCATCCACGCAGCAAACGGGTTCGCGCTTTTTGCTTCCTTTGTTCTCCGGGTGCCTCTGCCGGGTCTTCCGTTGGCCATGTTGTTCTCCTTTCCTGGCGGGATTCTCCCGCCGACGGCGGCGGTGCTGCCGCTCCGTGGTGTGTTTCCGAGGGGGCGCGGGCTGTCCGCCCTGCGGCCCCTTCCTGCTGATGTTTTATTGGTCCAGCGCGCCTTCATCGGCGGGCTTCTCTGCCTGTTGGGCCTATTACAACTTCTCCTGTTCCTCTGCCTGGCGGCGGTATTTCTCCAGTTCCTCGTCGTTCATGAGGCCCAGATTCTCTATCAGGTTTCTTATCCGTTTCTGCGCCGATTTGATATACTCTTCCTGCTCCTCACTGATCCGTTCCAATTCGTTTCTCGCCTGCTCCGAGGCCATCTCCTTGAGTCGTATAATTCCCTCGGCCTCTTCCAGCAGCCTTTCGATGTCATCCTTGCTCTCCAGGCACTTGTTGATTGCAGCATCGTTCTCCGCCATCTCCGAGAACAGTTCCTCAATCTGCTCCTGGTACCTGGTATACTGGTTGGAATCCTCAACCAAGGGGATTTCTGCCAGCTCGATTTGGAGCATATCCATCTGGTTCTGCCTGTTGCTCAGTTCCAGCTCACTCTGCTCCAGCCTTTTCCCGTTCACCGCCAGTTGAATCTGGAGCCACCTCTGGTCAACGAGCATCATGCACATCTCCCGCTGTTCATCGGTCCATTTAAGAATGTCCGCCGGGGTGTCGTGCTCCAGAATGTACTTAAGTGCTTCGTTCGATTTCTTGTCGGTAGTAACCAGTTTCTTGAGCTCCTCATGCTTTTCTTTTTCCGCAGCTACCTTCCCTTCATGGAGGGCCTTCTCGCTGTCCACATTCCGCTGTATTTTGTCCACCGACTGCGCAATATCGACCAGAGTGATCCAGTTCTCCAGGTATTTGGCGTTCACTTCCACGAACTGCTGGGTCAGCTCCGGCTGCTGCTGGGGAATGCGGGTGCGGATCTCCGACAGCCCTTTCGCCAGCGCGCCCTTGGCTGCGTAAGCGGCCTGCAGGTCCCCCTGTTCCACCGCCTGCCGGAAGAGCCTGGCCAGGATGAGCAGCTGTTCGTCGATTTTTCGGATGTCTATCTCGATGCTCTGCGGGTTCTTGAGCAGCAACTGCCGCAGCGACCGCGCCGCATACTCCAAATCGCCGCAGGGCTGCTTCGGATTGGATCTATATTCCAGAATCTCCCAGGGCAGGCGACTGTGGGTGAAATCAATTTTGTCGAGTTCGTCGATAATGAGTGCTTCATTCCTGGCGGTGTCGTTGGCGACCTCTTTGGCCACCAGTTCTTCTTGCCGCTCCTTGCGTTTCTGCATCCACGCAGCAAACGGGTTCGCGCTTTTTGCTTGCTTTGGTCTCCGGGCGCCACTGCCGGATCTTCCATTGGCCATGTTGTTCTCCTTTCTCAGTTCCATTGCGGCGGAACAGAACTCAGGACATTCACGTCAATTTCATAATTTATATCCTCATCTTCCTCGTTGTTCGTATCCGCTTCCTGCTGCTGTGTTTCCTGTTCCATCTCCTGCGTCTGGCGTTCCAGCTCGTCATTCACATACTGGGCCATATCCTCGATGTCGCCAACGGTGGCATCCATCGCCAGGGTAAAGACCTTGGCCCCGATCACGTCTTCAAGGCTTTTCAAAAATTTCTGCTTCGTATCCAGTTCCTGCTTTTGCTTCCGGAAGATCCTCTCTTGAACGGTGCTTCCCTCTGGCATGGTTTGCACACTTGTTTCCCAAACCCGCAGCTGTCGGTTGTATTCGGAAGACACCTGGATCAGGCTTTTGAAATTGGCTACGTGTTGAAGAATGGCGTTTTCCTTTTCGCTGTCCTTTTCAACATAGACCCACCGGACACAAAACTGAATGGCATACAGAACACGTCGGTAGGTGTCGCTGTCCTTGTTGCTTTTCGCTGTTTCCAAGTCGTTGAGCAGCTCATTGATCGCCTGGACAATTCCTGTATTTTCCAGTCTATTCTTCGGGGCGCCGACTTTATCCTGGATGTCTTTCAGGATGATTCTGCACGCATCGTCGTCTTTCGCCATTGCGGGCAGTTTCTCCCGCAGGCACCGCTCCGCATAGTTGTCTTTTTCCCGCAGAATGCGGGGCCGCGTTTCCGCCGTCCACCGCCGCAGGCTTTTGCTTTGCCGGGCCTGGCGGCTCCGGCGCAGCAGCAGGTCCCAGGTCTCCTCGGTTTCCAGACGCTTGTAAAGATTCTGGTATTGGAAGTTCCAGTCCAGGTCTCCGCCGTCGAAGAGCGGCTCCGCCTTCCGCATTTCAGGGCAGTTTAAGTAAAGGTTCAGGTAGTCCGCAGCGGCATCCCTGTCCTCCGGCGTGAGCAGGCGGTGCTCGTCGAAAGACAGGCGGAGCAGCAGATCCCGCACCATTTCC
Source organism: Clostridiales bacterium (assembly GCA_021203685.1). Taxonomy (GTDB): domain Bacteria; phylum Bacillota; class Clostridia; order Oscillospirales; family Oscillospiraceae; genus Onthomonas. The sequence goes on from JAJQAS010000284.1 coordinate 4,830, forward strand.
TTGTCGAAGGTGTTAAGAAAGACCATGCTGTCCCCTTTCCTGTCCTTGATCGCGCTGTACAGCAGTCGCTCCCCGCTGTTCCTGGCGTCAGTGACAGCCTTTTCGTTCAGGCGGTCAAATACCGGGCTCTCCAAGAGAAGTTTTTGGGAATCCTCCGCTGTCACCGGAGCGGTCAGGACAAGGATGCCCGTCCGCCTATTCATGTCGGCAAGCGACGTTAAGGAACTGCGCCACGCTTCCGGTGACAGCTGGCCACAGAAATCCTGAATGGGACAGACAAAAGCGACCCGCTCCTCCCTGTTCCTTTTCAGCTCCTGACGCAGCCACTTTCCCTGTCGGCTTACCGGTGACGTAAAGCCCGTGAAATCGGTAAAGCTGTTTACACATTTGGTGGCATAGGGATTGCCGCCTTTGTCGCCGTAGGTCTGGACAGAAAACACCCCTGCCCTGGTGTTGCGGAGAAAATAGACCGTTTGATAGCCTTCCTCGTGGAGCTTCAGCCAAAGGTACTGGTCCAGGTTCAGTTTGAGCAGACCTCCGCAGTGATAGTCGTCGTTTTCGTTGGCAAATACAAAGTGAAGTAAGTCATTGGATGAAAACAACGGAGTTCCCCCCTTTCAGCGCCGCTCAGTCCTCCTCCAGCAGCGCAATGCCGTCAGAGGAAACCGGCCCCTGCGTCCTGCCGCGCAGCAGCAGCACGAGTTTGAGGTCTTTGTCGACCTCTGTAACTTTCATGCCCAGCTCCTGCAGCTCCGCGCCCATGAGGTTGGGCAGACGCACCTGGGTCTCCCGGCGGCTCTTGCCGTTGTCGATGTAGACCCGCACCTGCAGTTCCGCCGCGTCCGGGATACGGGCAAACTTCTGGGGCAGCCAGACTTCTTTTTCCAGCAGCTCCGCGCCGTTCCCCAGGGGCAGCCGTTCCTCCTGGTCCAGAACGATTTTACCGTTCTCATCTTTCCAGCGGTAGGCCGTTACCCCCACCTGGCAGGGCCGCAGGAGCTTTTCCCGATACTTCATGATCTCCGGCTGGATGTTCTTTATGCCCTCTTCCAGTGGGCCGGGGAAATTGACCACGGGAAACTCGCATCTGGGACAGATGTTTCCCTGGAAGTTCTTTCCGCATACAAGGCATTTCATCTTAGTGTACCTCCAATTTCAAACTGTTCGCGCATTCCTTCAGCACGTTTTGGACCTCCGCCACAGAACTGTAAAGCGCGTCCAGGTCCTTATTCAAGCGGTTCAGGCCGATTTCATCCGAGATGTCACGGTCCAGCGCTCTCTCCATTGTCTCGACAGCCTTGGTCAACTGTCTGCGGGCCGCTTTCAGCGTGCTCAGCTGTCCGGAGGCCGAGGCCAGCTTTTCCCTGACCTCCTGGGCGGTCATCGGCGTCAGCTTGCCGATCGCCGTCTCGATTTCCTGCGTCTGCCGCTCCAGGTCATCGAGGTCATTTTCCAGTCCCTGCTTCTTTGCCTGCGCATCCGCCAGGGCCTGTTTCTGTACCTCGATCGCTCTTTCCTTCTCTTCGGTCTCCTCCTTTATGGCTTTCAGCCTGTTGATATCGGCATTCAGCCGCCGCTTTCTCATTTCCAGCATCTCGCTGTCCGCCGTCTCTTCCAGCTCTTTCAGCTTCGCATTCAACTCTTCCAGCTCCGCACTGTTGGCATCCCATTTGGCTGACAGCACCTGATAGGCCGCGTCCTTGTTTTCCACTTCCGTTTTCAGCTCTGCCAACTCGGTGGCCTTTTGTGTGTTCTTCTGCCTCAAGTCGGCTTGTTCCTGGGTCAGGCTCGCAAACTTGGTTTCCTGCGCCTGCTCTCGCTCCTGCTCGGTTTTCAAAGCGGCCTCGGCATTTGGAATGTCGTTCATTTTCAGGTTCTGGACACTGGTCTGCACGGTTTCCCATTCATTTCTCAGCGTTTGAAGCGTATCCTTCAACTGCGTCAATTCCGTCTCAAGGGCTTCCTTCGCCGCCTTCTGGTTCTCCAGTTCTGCGGCCTTGGTGTCCCGCACCGCGGTTGCCTTCTCGATCTCGCCCTCGATGAGCGAAATTTCTGTCACCGTGTTGGTGCGCTCCGTGTTCAGCCTGTCCAGCGTCTGCTCTTTCTCCGCCTTCTGTTCCAGCAGCTTCTGGTATTCTTCCTCTGCATTTTGCAGCCGCTGCTCCGCCGGAGCAAACTCGTTCGCACGGTAAACCTCCGTCTCTGCCCGCTGCTTCGTGATTTGCTTTTTCTTCCATTCGCAGTTGATCACAAGCTCGTCATGCTCTTTTTGGAGCGTCTTCATCTGCTGTTCCAGGTCGTCTATGTCCGCTTGCGTCCCGGCGATGCTGTCATTCAGGCTCGTCACGCTGTCGGTATCCGCCTGCTTTTCCTCTTCCTTTTCCCGGAGCTGGTCTTGCAGCGTCACCTTCTGCGCGTTCAGGTCGGCGATCGTCTCATTGCAGGCGGTGATTTTGCCGTCCAGGTCGGCTTTCTCTGCTTCCAGCTGCTGGGCTGCCGCTTTCAGCCCGTTCAGTTTCGTTGTCGCCTCGTCCACTGCCTGCTGCCTGCTGTTCTTCTCGGACTCCGCCTGGGCGATCTCGCCCTGGAGCTGAGCGGCACGTTCTTCCAACTGAGAAATCTCCGTTTTCAGGCCGTCGAGATTATTCTCCAGCGTCGTCACACTTGTGGTGCAATCTGCTTTTTCCTGCTCCAGCCGCTGCCTGGCTTCCTCCAGTTCCGCGATTTTTGCGCGGAGCGCGTCTATCTCAGCCGTTTGCGCTATAGATTGCCCGTTTACTTCTTCCAGCTTTTGGGTCAGTGTTTCAATATCCGCTTTCAGGCCGTCCAATGTCGCTGTCGCTTCGTCCACAGCCTGCTGCCTGCTGTTCTTCTCGGACTCCGCCTGGGCGATCTCGCCCTGGAGCTGAGCGGCACGTTCTTCCAACTGAGAAATCTCCGTTTTCAGGCCGTCGAGATTATTCTCCAGCGTCGTCACACTTGTGGTACAAACCGCTTTTTCCTGCTCCAGCCGCTGTTTGTCCGCCTCCAGCGCCGCAACGTCTGCGCGGAGCGGTTTGTTCGCTTCCTCCTGCGCGATGCACGCCTGGGTCAGCGTCGTCTGCGTCTGGGTCAGCTTTGCATGTTCTGCTGTCAGCTTGTCCAGTTCCGCCTGGGCTTTCTCGGGGTCAAACCGGAGAAGCTCCTCGCTCTTCCGCTTCACCTCGTCGCATTTGGCTTCCAGCTGCTCCCATTTTTCCTTGTCCGCCAGCCGTGTTTTCAGCTCTTCCTGGCGTTCCGTCAACTTATTCTGGGCTTTGGCAATCTCCTCGGGGATGGCGGCGAGGGGTTCCAGCGCCTCCTCCGTTTTCGCCAGTTCGGCTTTCATCTCGTCCAGCCGGGTCCGGTTGCGCGTCAGCTCGTCGCTTTTATTCGCGTAGATTTTGTTGATGATCCGGCACAGCCACACCAGCTTGGTGGGCAAGGTCTCATCTCCAACCGGGCAGTTGTAAATATATTCTCCCGACTCATCCCGGATGTCTTTGAACAGGGAATCCACCATGCACAGCGCCATATAGATATCGGGTTCACTATCAGCGTTGTTCTGGATGGAGGCATTGAGCTGTCGAAATTCCATATCAGGTAGTCACCTCCGTCACTTCCGTCATTTCAAACATTTGTTCATAGCAGTCTAAGCGGATTGTGCGCTCCTCCCCTGACGTGCCCAGGCAAGGAACAATATGGAAGGTAACGATTTCGCTCTCATCCATGGAGAAACCACAGTTCCACAATCCGTACGTCGGCAGCTCCGCCAGCCGACGCCGCATCTCCGGTTTCAGGATCATCAATCCGCCGTGGTTCCTGCGCTCCGTAAATTCGATGGCAAAATTCTTGATATTTTTCCGCATATTGTTGTAAACCGTGCGATTCTCAGGAACATCTGCCCGGTTGTCATCAAAGCAGAGGAAATAAGGCTTGTTCGGCTCTATCACCTGATGGTATTTGATGCCGTAGCGGAGCCTTACCTCGCCATCCGACCCCCATGTGTAGACGCCAATGGAGTAATGAGCAATCTTTTTCAGAACGACCTTCTCCGCAGCCAGCAGGGCCGCCCCCAGGGAGATGGCCAGTTCCCGTTTGTCTGTCGGGATGTTCTGCGTCCGGAGGTCGATTCCCTTGTTTGCATCCAGCTTATAAATCTCTGCAATCTGCTTTTTCACCAAGTAGAAAGACCCAAAGCCCCCCACCAAAGCGATCTTGAATTTGTCCCGGGCGCCAGAGGCCGGGTCACATGGGTCAGCATGGATGTGCTGTTTCACTATTTGGTTTATTTCCCCAATTTTTCTTGCTACAACACCTTCGATGGTATCCCGGTAGACCTCATACAGTTGCTGGTAAGTAACTCGAACTGCGTCTCCCTTGTAATCCAGGAAGCACAGTTTACTTGGCTCCTCCTGGAGAATTTCCGCCGGTTCCTGATACTCTCCGAACTTGTCCTCGATTGCACTGATTCGAATCGCTGATTTGAGCTGACTTTCCAGATCCCGCACAAACGCGAGGAACGCCGGGCTGGTGTAATCAGGTTCCTTGTTTGCGTCCAACTTTCCACAGTCCCGCAGCGCCCGCACGGCCAGGGCCTGCATATAGGCAATACCCGCTTTGCCGATGGTGTATTCTCCCCGCGCATTGGGGTGGTTTTCGCCCTCGCCTCTATCGTCTACCCACTGAATCTCCATTGTCCCATCCTCGTTGGGATACACCTTGGTCAGGGTGATGTCCAGGGTGCCGCCGCCGTAGTCGATGAGCAGCAGATACCCGTCAAAGCGTTCCTTCTTCGTCTTTTCGTAATTGTAGGCAAAAAAGGCGCTGGCCGCCTCCGGTTCGTTGACCACCTGGACGTCCTTGACTTTCAATTCCTGCAAAATTTCCCGCAGGATGTTCCGTCCATCCAAGGTGCCCAACTTCTTACTCCAAATCTCGGGGACGCAGATACAGACCTTTTCTAGCCCTTTGCCATCGTCATACCGGTTCAAAATGCCCTGCAGGGTAGAGTCCAGAAAGCATTTGGAAATCTCTCTGGGCGTATGCTTTCTGTCGTACCCGCGGCTGCGCAGCACCTTCTGGTCCGTCTCCGTCAGGAGCATTTTGAACGCTTCGTAGGTGTGGAAGATGCTTCTCCCCACCTGTTCTTTTGCCGCCTTTCCGCAGGACACCTCGTCCTCACCCTTCATGATGCTGACCACAGAAGGGATGCTGGCTGACTCCCCCTCCACCAGTGTCAGAGCTTCCACGCGGTCCTCTGCGCTGTTATAGGCCGACACCGTAGAGTAGGTGCTGCCAAAGTCGATTCCAAGTTTCATTCCTGTTCTCCTTTTTCGTGTTTCCTCAGGAAATGCCCCATTCCCGGCACAGCTGCCAGAAAGCCTGGTCCCGCAGGGCAAACGGCGTCTCCTCCGAGAATTTTACAATGCTCTCGTGTTTGGACAGGGCCTTGATGGCCCCATAGGTGGAAGAAATCTCCGGGCTCTTGGGCTGGAGCTTAAAGACATATTCCACATCCCGCAGTTTCAGGTCGCTGACGTTGTGCACCGCCCAGGTAAGCACATAGCGGGAATAATCATCGCTGCCCCCCCACAAAGCGGGACAGGCTCTGGGTGGACAGGATCACGCCCACGCCGAACTCCCGGCCCTCCTTCATGATCTTCCGCAGGGAGGGGAAGTCCTGGCTCATGAAGTTGTCCGCCTCGTCCACCAAAATCAGGCTGCGGAGCTGCCGGTACCGGCCATCGGTCTTGCTGGAGCCACAGGCCTGCATCTGGGCGTAGAACAGATCCAGGGTGATGGCCACCACCAGACTTTGAAAATCCTCGTCGTAGCCGGACAGATCCACCACCACGATCCCGCCCTGCAGCACATCGGCCAATGACCTGGCCTTTGCTGGGTCACGCTCAAAGATGCGGAAATCGTTGATCCTCCGCATGGCCGATGTCAGCGAGTCCGGCGTCCGGCCTTCCGTCTCCCGGTCGAAAATCTTACATGCCTGGGCAAAGGTGGGGGCTTTTCTGTCCCAGGTCGCCTCATTCTCCGGGTCAATGCCCTGTTCCTGATAGGCCTTGATGAGACAGTTCAACAAGGTCTGCTGCTGCTTGGGGCCAAGGCCGTAGATTTTGGAAACGGTGTCCTTAAACACGCTGGCCGTGTGCAAGGGCAGCAGCGGCTTGAACTTTCGCGTCCGGTTGAGGGCCAGCGGGTTATACGGCAGCAGGTAGGGCTTCAGCACCCGGGCGGGGACGGCCTTGCAGAAGTCCGTCTGGCTCTGGTTGTAGTCGCCTTTGTAATCGAAAATCAGCATCCCCAGGGGCTGGCCGTCGTAGTTGTTCCCCTGCTGGCGGTAGAGCTGAGCGATGAGGGATTTTGTGAACTGGGTCTTGCCCGTCCCCATTGTGCCGATGATACCCATATTGGTGTGGAACACCTGCTCTGTGTCGTTGGGCCGCCAGATGACCGGCTCGCCGTCCTCCAGCCGGTGGCCGAAGAGGATCTCCATCGAGCGGGGCGGCAGCGCGGCCGCCTCTTCGTCCGCCTCCCAGGGAGCGTCTTCCCCTTCCGTAGGAGCTGCTTCGTTCCCGGGTGCTTCCATCTCTGGCAGGAACGGCTCCTCTGCCAGAGGAGCCTCCTCCTTCTCCCCGGTTTCTCCATACACGGGCGTCTCCTCCACAGAGGCGGGTTCCTCCACGGGAGTCGGTTCCTGCACAGGCTCGTTTTCCGTCGGTTCGGGCTGCGGTTCCGGGGCAAAGACGGCGGAAAACGTCTCGTCAAAGCGCAGGAGCAGCGCAGCCACATGACGGCAGAGGCGGTGCTGCCGCCCGCCAAAGGGGCAGTCGCAGGAAAAGCCGGTGAGCGCGTTGTCCGTTACAGTGGCCGACGCATGGCTGACGAATTGGAACGGGTCGATCACCTTAGCCGACACTCGGACGCTTCCGTCCTCCGTCCGCTCCATCCTTTCGTGGGCGACCCCTTTCAGGAGCTGCTCTCCCTCTCTTGCCATTTCCTCGCCGCAGGCGCGGCGTATCTTTTCACTCCAATTCATCTCGTTCCAACCTTTCCTGTGTCGTTCTCACGGTCAAAGCCACAGGCACAGCGCCACGCCCAGCACGATCTGGGCCACCAAAATCAGCGGCGTGCCATACACGAAATACCAATGCCGGGTCTTGTGGCGAAAGGTGTACATCCCCAGCAGCACGCCCACGCTGCCTCCCAGCAGCGCAATAATGAACAACGTCCGCTCCCGGATACGCCACTTGCCCCGCTCTGCCCGGCGCTTGTCGCTGCCCATGGCGGTGAAGCCCACTATGTTGGCCGCCGCCAGGTAGAGCAAAATAATCAAAAGTTTCATTGTTGTGCCTCCTGCGCGCTGCGCGTCGTCGGGGTTATCCCCAACTGGTGCCGGTGTACATATCTGTGGTGTCTGCGTTGGTGGTGTCCAGCCAGGAAGGGTCGAAATGGGCCAGGGATCGACAGGCGTAAAGCATCCACTTCATGTTTTTCACGTTGGCGGTGTTCCAGCCGGACAGGTTCAACGTTTTCAGGACGCCGCAGTTGCAGAACAACCCGCTCATATCCGTTGCCCGGGCGGTGTTCCAGCCGGACAGGTTCAGCGCCGTCAGCGCGTCGCAGTATCCAAACATCCAGCTCATGTCCGTCGCACTGGCAGGGTTCCAGCCGGTCAAATCGACCTTCGCCAGCGCTTTACAGTCGTAAAAAATCTGACGCATATTCGTCACCCTGGAGACATCCCAGCCAGACAGGTCCAGCGTTTCCAGGGCATTGCATTCGCAAAACATCGCGTACATATTTGTCACATTAGAGGTATCAAAACCGGACAGATCCAGCTTGTTCAATGCGCTGCTGCTATCAAACATCGCGTACATATTCGTCACTTGATGCGTGTTCCAGCCGGACAGATTCAGAGACTTCAGGGCATAGCAATGCGACAGCGTCCAACTCATATTTGTTACGTTGGAGGTGTCCAGACTTGACAGGTCCAGCGCAGGCAGGACCTTGCAGCCCGAAAACATCCCGGTCATATCCGTCACGTTGGATGTGTCGAAATTCCCGCCAAATTGGATAGACGTTACATTTTCATATTTCGCAAACAGATCCCGGCAGGAACTTCCGGCAGTTACGCCTCCCTCTCCGGCGATACACTGCACAGAACCAGTTGTCCAGCATAAAACGCTGCCGTCTCCCTCCATGGAACAGTCAACTGCGCTCTCCGGTGCATTGGCCAGGGTGTTCAGGAACCGGATCACCCTGATCCTGCTTTTCGGCGTGACCCCGTCAAAGGAGAGCGTTGCGCTGCATGGCTTCAAAGTGCCCCCGCGCTTTCCCCAGCGGGTGCCGGTGTACATATCCGTCGTGTCCGCATTGGAGGTGTCCAGCCAGGAGGGGTCGAAGTCGGTCAGCGCGGTGCAACCGGCAAACATTTCTATCATATAGAACACGTAAGCGGTATCCCACCCGGACAGATTCAGGGAGCGCAGGGAAGCGCATCCATAAAACATACCATCCATAATCTCCACGTTAGAGGTATCCCACCCGGACAGATCCAGGGAGGTCAGGGCAGAGCAGCCGGCAAACACATAGGCCATACCATGTAACTGGGAAGTATCAAAGCCGGATACGTCCAGTTCTTTCAAAGAAGAACACCCAAAAAACATCATGTCGATATCCACGGAGATATCAAGTCCGGTCACGTTCAACGCTTCCAGGTCATAGCAGCCGCCAAACATCCCGCTCATATCCTCCACCCTGGAAGTGTCGAAGCCGGACACATCCAGCGCCGTCAGAGAAGCGCAGTTGCAAAACATACCGCCCATATTTACCACGTTGGCAGTGTTGAAACCGGACACATCCAGCGATTTCAAGGCATGGCAATCATAAAACATCATGGTCATGTCCGTTACATTGGAGGTGTCGAAATTCCCGTCAAAATGGATGGCTGTCACTTTTTCATACCCCGAAAACAGGCCGATGCAGTCAGTTCCGGCCACCACGCCGCCTTCCCCGGCGATGTACTGCACCGTTCCCTCCGTCCAACACAGAACGCCGCGGTCTTTCTCCTCGGACAGGTCAGCCGCGCTTTCCGGTGCGTTTTTCAGGGTATTCAAAAAGCGGATCTCTGTGACTCTGCCCTTCTCTGTCACTCCATCCAGCGAATACACATCTGGCTTTTCCATTGTCCTGTATTGGATGACGCCTTTCCACCCGGGGCGGACACCCGCACTTTCCGGCGTATGATCCTCGTTTTTCACAAAATAGGTTTCTACGCCACCCTCAAATGGGTTTCCCACTTTTCTCATCCGGTTGCAGCGGTGCCGCTCCTGGACAGACTGCGCCGTTTTGAGGTGCTGCAATTCCGCCGCAAGCGCCTGCGTCTGCGCCAGCAGCCGCTGCAGCTCCGCCTCCAGGTCTTCCACCGTCTGTTGCGCCGGTCTTTCCTGCTCCGGCAGCTTCATCAGGGTGGGGTAGCGCAGAAAATCGGTGCTGCTGTCGGCGCCGCCGAGGTTTGTGGTTTTTCTGTTTTCAGGCATGACAGTACCTCACTTTCCCTGTTTTTTCATTATACCAACTTTCACCTGTTCTTGCCAGTATTTTCGACGGGATATCTCTAAAATACGAAAAGGTTATTCCCAGTTGGTACCGGTGTACATATCTGTGGTGTCTGCGTTGGTGGTGGCCAGCACCGCCGTGAAGTAAGTCAGGGCGGTGCAACGATAAATCAGGTAGCTCATATCCGCCACGTTGGAAGTATCCCACCCCGACAGATCCAGGGTGGTCAGAGCATCACAGCCAGCAAACATCCAGCTGATATCCGTCACGCTGGAGGTGTCCCACTCGGACAGGCCCAGGGATGTCAGCCCATCGCACTCATAGAACATGCTGTTCATATCTGTCACGTTCGAAGTATCCCAACCGGCCACATCCAGTGTTGCCAGCACCGCGCAGCCGTCAAACATCAAGCTCATATCCGTCACACTGGAGGTATCCCACCCGGAGACATCCAGTTCCGTCAAGGCAGAGCAGTCGAAAAACATCGCGTTCATGTTTGTCACGTTAGAGGTATCCCAACCAGTCAAATCTATCGTTGTCAGAGACTCACACAAAGAAAACAAACAGCTCATATCCGTCACGTTGGAGGTATCCCACCCCGACACGTCCAATTCCTTCAGGGCCGTGCAGCTGTCAAACATTACATTCATATTCGTCACGTTGGAGGTATCAAAATTCCCATCAAAATGAATCGCTGTCACATTTTCATACCCTCCAAACAGGCCCCCACAGTTCCGTCCCGACACGCCGCCGTCCCCGGCGATGTACTGCACTGTCCCGTCCGTCCAGCACAGGACGCTGCCGTCTCCCGCCTCGGAGAGGTCGGTGGCATCCTCCGGCGCGTCCGTCAGGGTGTCCAGAAAGTACACTTCCGTGATGTCCGTTTTTGCTGTGACACCGTCCAGGGAGGTTTCCGTTTCAAAGTTCTCGATCCCCACGCTGCCCAGGACGCCGCCCCCTGTGGCTGCGCTGGTGTTCTCCGTTTCCCCGGCCGCGCTGCCATACACCACAGTTGGGCTGCTGCTGTCCTCTGACCCGTCTGCGCCGCTGTTCACGGCAGGCCACACCAGCCAGCGAAGCAGCACCGCCGCCACCGCCACAACAACTGCGACGATCCCAACGACAACCAGCCATTTTTTCCGTTTTTGAGGATACTTCCGCTTGTAAGTGCGTTTCGTTGGGGGACGCCGCACTTTTTGGCTCGTCTTGCTCTGCCGTTGGCTCGAACTGGTGTCCTTCGGTTTCGATTCCACACTCAGGTCGTCCAGCTCCAAATACTCATCCCATGAAAACAAGTCCGAAAAATCCGGTTCCGCTTCTGTGTGTGTCTGCGGTTTTGCTGTCTGCTTTGGCGGGTCGCCCCGGAAAGCGTCCGATTCGGATGCAGCGCGCTTCTGGTGCTCCTCCCGGAGCCACTTTAGCTCCACTTCCGTGGCCTGCTTCTCCGTCCGGAGCTGCTGCACCACTTCCTCCAGCGCCTGCTTCTCTATCCGGAGCCGCCGCCGTTCTGTTTCCAGGCTCTGGATTTGTGCGGTACGCCTTTGCGCTTCCTCCATCCAATAACGCTGCTGCGCCTGGGCTTCCCGGAACTGCTGCGCCTTGGCTTCGAGATCCCTGACCTCCGTCTGGTGCTTTCGCTCCGCCGCCCGGAGCCGTTTCAGCTCCGACGCCTGCCGTTTCTCCTTGGCCTGGAGCCGCTTCACCTCCGCGCCCAGCCGCATCCGGTTGGGATCGGGCGGCGGCATCAGGGTGGGATAGGCCAGATAGTTGGCGCTCTGGTCGAATCCGCAGCCGGGGCAAATGGTCTCCGCGCCGTTCTCCCGGCCGCAGTCGGGGCAAACCCAGCCGCCGTCGTTTGTGAAGTTCTCTCTTTTTTCAGGCATACCGACGGCTCACTTTCTCCATTTTGCCCATTATACCAGCTTTCGCCTGTTCTTACCAGTGTTTTCGACGGGATATTTCTAAAAATCGAAAAATTTATCTGGTTACCCCTTTGAATCAGCCACGCTGATGAGCTGTTAGCTATTAGCTGTTAGTCAGGTACTGCCGGTCTAAAGCGAGCAGCCGGAAAGAAGGCTGAGAGCAAAACCACCTGTTTGTAAAGCAATGCAAACGGTAAGCACGGTTACGCAATGACAAGTACCGCAAAGCTAATAGCTAAATTTCTCATAAGGCTGAACAAAAGGGATAATCATTCATTTTATCCCCAGCGGGTGCCGGTGTACATCCCATCCGTGTTCGCGCGGGAGGTGTCCAGCCAGCGCGGGTCAAAGTCGGTCAGGCAATAGCACCCCCAAAACATATTTTGCATCTCCGTCACACGGGAGGTGTTCCAGCCGGAGGCATTCAGCGATTTCAGTGATTTGCACAAGAAAAACATCCAGCCCATTTTCATCACACGGGAGGTATCCCACCCAGACAAGTCCAGTTCTCGCAGAGAATGGCAGTAAGAAAACATCCCTCTCATATTCGTCACGCGGGAGGTGTCCCACCCAGAAATATCCAGTTTTTGTAAGCATTCACAGTGCTCGAACAGGTCACGCATATCTGTAACGCAGGACGTGTCCCAGCCAGACAGATCCAGCACTTTCAGGGCCGTACAGTTCCGAAACGTCCAGCTCAGGTCCGTCACATGGGACGTGTTCCACCCGGAAAGGTGCAGCTCTGCCAGAGAACCGCAGCCACTGAACATCGACTGTATATTCGTCACGCAGGAGGTGTCCCAACCAGAGATGTTCAACATTCGCAGAGAGCCGCAATTGGAAAACATCCGGCTCATTGTCGTCACGCGGGACGTGTTCCACCTGGACACGTCCAGAGATTGCAGGGATTTACAATCAGTAAACATCCAATTCATCCGCGTCACATGGGAGGTGTCCCAGTCGGCGATGTCCAGGGTTTGCAGCGTTTCACAGTGTTCAAACATACTGTGCATATTCACAACATTGGAGATGTCAAAGTTGCCGTCAAAGTGGATAGCCGTCACCTTTTTGTACCCTGCGAAGATCTTTTCACAGGATCTCCCGGCGGCCACGCCGCCCTTCCCGGCGATGTACAGCACCCCCTGCTTCGTCCAGCAAAGGACGCTGCGGTCCCTCGCCTCCGAGAGGTCGGCAGCGGTGCCGGGCGCGCCTGCCAGGGTGTCCAGGAACCGCACTTCCCTGACGCTTTCCTTCTGCGTGACGCCGTCCAGGGCGTACGTCTCGTCGATGCGTCTGCTCCCCATCCTGCTGGGGTTTTTGAGCTTCCGCGCGGGCAATTCCACAGTTTTCCGTGCGTCTGCCCGGAGCCGCTGGTTTTCCGTCTGGAGCCGCTGCACCATGGTTTGGAGCCGCTGTACCTCCCCCTGGAGACGCTTGCGCTCCTCCTCCTGCCGCTGCTCTGTGGCCCGGAACCGCTGGTTTTCTGCCAGGAGCGTCCGCTCCGACGTCTGGAGCCGCTGCGTCTCGGCGGCCCGCCGCTTTTCCGCCGCCCGGAGGCGTTTCACCTCCGCTTCCAGTTCCTCCACCCGCTCCTGCAAGGGGTCCACCCGCTGGGGGACCGGCATCAGGGTGGGGTAGGCCAGGTAGTTGGTACTCTCGTCCGCGCCCCAGGCGGGTGTGGTGGTTCCTTGATTGCCGTCCCGGCTGGCAGGGCACTGCTGGCGGGGAGGCAAGGGCCACACCTGCTTGATAGAGAGGTTGATGCTGTTGTCCTCCTCCATGCCGATGACCTTGACCATGATCCGGTCGCCGACTGTCAGGATCTCGTTGGCATCGTTGACGTAAGAATAAGCGATTTCGGAAGTGTGTACCAGCCCGGTGCGACCTCCGGGCAGTGCCACAAACGCGCCAGATTTGGTGATGCTAGTGACTTTACCCTCTAAAATAGTTCCGATTTCCAATTCCATTTCCCGTTTTGTTTCCTCCTGCGATTTTTCTCTTCTCTTTTCAGGCATGATTACCGTCTCCTTTCTCTGTCAGGGCGTTCAACGTCCCTACTTCCCCCATTTTTTTGCGCTATACATTTCCCAAGTTTGCGCGCTGTTGGTGTCCAGCCGGGCGGTGTCAGAGTGTTTCAATGCGGAGCAGCCATAAAACATCCAGCGCATATCTCTTACGCCCCTTGTGTTCCATCCAGCCACATTCAGAAATGTCAGAGATTTGCACCCATGAAACATGGCTCGCATATCTTTCACGCTGGCAGTGTTCCACCCAGACAGATTCAGAGAGATCAGGGACGTGCACCCTTCAAACATGGCTTGCATGTTTGTCGCGCTGGCAGTGTTCCACTCAGATACGTCCAACTTGGTCAGCGCAGCACAGCCATAAAACAGCCAGCTCATATCCGTCACGTTGGCGGTGTTCCAACCGGACACGTTCAGCTCTGTCAGGGATTTACACCCGCTGAATACCGCCCGCATGTTCGTCACGGCAGAGGTGTCAAAATTTCCGTCAAAGCGGATGGCGGTCATCCCTGTATATTCATAAAACAGGTCCTTACAGGAGGCTCCGGCCGCTACGCCGCCCTCCCCGGCGATGTACTGCACGCCTTCCTCTGTCCAGCACAAAACGCTGCGGTCTTTCGCCTCGGAAAGGTCGGCGGCGGTGCCGGGCGCGCCTGCCAGGGTGTCCAGGAACCGAACCTCCTTGACATTCCCCTTCGGCGTGACGCCATCCAGCGAAAGTTCGCTGGTGCGGTCGCCCACCTTGCCCATCCGGTTTTGCTTTCTCCGCTTCTGTGTGGGCTGTGCCATTCCAGGCTCCAACGCCGTCGACAAAAGACACTCCAACGCCGCCTCGGTGCGCGTCTGCGACTCCGTCAAGAGACGCTGCACCTCCCTCTCGACTCGTTTTCGCTCTTCGGCCAAAAGCCGCTGTACCTCCGCCTGCAACTCCGCCGACCGTCGGCCCGGCTCCGCCCGCTGGGGGACCGGCATCAGGGTGGGGTAGTCCAGGTAGTTGGTACTCTCGTCCGCGCCCCAGGCGGACGCGGCGGTGCTTCTATCGTTCGTCATTTTGCAACGCTTCCTTCCTCTGTCTGCGCCTGAGTCGGCAGTCCTGCCGGTGTTTTCCGCTCAATTTCCCTGCGCCGCAGGCTTACTGCCATTTGGTCCCGAAGTACATCATGATTTTATCCGCCTGGGTCGCATTCACCCACTTGGGGTCATAGTCCCGCAGGGCGGAACAGCAATAAAACATCATGCTCATATCCGTCACCCTGGAGGTGTCCCACCCCGACACGTTCAGGGACTCCAACGCCGTGCAGCCGTTGAACATACCGCTCATATTTGTCACATTGGAGATGTCCCAGCCCGACAGGTCCAGCGCGGTCAGGGACTTGCAGTGCCAAAACAGTTCGCTCATATTCGTCACACCGGAGGTGTCAAGGCTGCCGGCGGACTTGACCTCGGTCAGGTTCTCATACCCCGCAAACATACACGCGCAGGAACTGCCGGCGATCACGCGCCCTTCTCCCGCGATATACTGCCGCACGACGGTGTTTTTACTGGCCTTCTTGGAGAAAAACGCGCCCTTCGTCTTGGACGAGACGGTTTCCGTCCAGCACAAAACACTGCGGTCCCCCGCCTCGGAGAGGTCAGCGGCATTCTTCGGCGCGGTCCCCAGGTTCTCCAGGAAGCAGACCTCTGTAATTTTGTTTCGCGGCGTGACACCGTCCAGGGAACGCTCATCGTGGGTTTTCCCCAGGTTTTTCATGCGGCTCCCCTTGGGGGGCTGCTGGGGGGTCTTTTCCCCCTGGAGCTTCCGGATTTCCCGCTGGAGCCGCTGGATCTCCGCCAGGTGCGTCTGCTCCGCCGTTCGGCGCTGCTCCAGCTCCAGCTGGAGACGGCTGATCTCCGCCAGGTGCGTCTGCTCCGCGGCCCGGCGCTGCTCCAGCTTCTGCTTCAGCTCTGCCAGCATCTTCTCATAATATTCCGCCAGAGCCTTGGACTGCTCCACCAGTGCGCGTTCCTTATCCCGGCGCAGCTGCACCTCCTCTTCCAGCTCCTCTATTCTCAACTGGGCGGGATCCTCCCGCTGGGGCAGCAGCATCAGGGTGGGGTAGGCCAGGTAGTTGGTGCTCTCGTCCGCGCCCCAGGCGGCTGTGGTCTTGTCTGTCATGATTTTCGCTCCTTTTTTCTGTTCAACTGCTGCAAAGGCGGCAGGTCATTCCCAGCGGGTGCCGGTGTACATATCTGTGGTGTCTGCGTTGGAGGTGTCCCAGTCGGGGACATCCAGGGAGGTCAAGGCAGAGCAGTTATAAAACATATGGTTCATATCCGTCACGTTACCCGTGTTCCAATTGCTGAGGTTCAGCGATGTCAGGGAAGCACAGCTGCAAAACAGATGGCCCATATCTGTCACGCTGGAAGTGTTCCAGTTGGACACATCCAGTTCGGTCAGAGCCGTACAGCCATTGAACATGG
>JAJQAS010000082.1 GCA_021203685.1 Clostridiales bacterium
GGACGGGAGGAAGTCAAACAGTACGTCATGCAGAAAATACAGGTTTGCGGCTGCGTAAACAAGGCGTAAGAGCGCAAACGGATAAGTACCCCCTGCCGACTGGATTTCACCAAGCGGCAGGGGGTGATTTCGACTGAAAGCTCATGTGCCTCCGTCAAGGAGACTGGTCTGGGGAGCGATTTTGGTATTCCCTGGGTGAAACCCCGTAATAAGCCCGGAACGCCTTGTAAAAATTGCTGCTGTTGCTGTAGCCCAGCAGGGCGGCAATTTCACTGACGGGGAGGGTTGTCCCTTCCAGCAGGGCAACAGCCCGCACCATGCGCTGCTCCAGCAGGATAGCGGAAAAGGTTTTCCCGGTCTCTTTTGGTAAGAGGGTGGAAATGTAGTTCGGATGATAAGAGAAATGTTTTGCGACCTCCTGTAAGGTCACAGTATCAATGTGTTCGCCAATATAGCTGACGATTTGCTCCGCCAGGCTCTGGGTTTTCTCGCTCAGACCGGGCGGATTGGAGTGCTTGTACTGCCGGGCCACCTGCATCATCAGGGCCATCGTCAGTGATTGCAGAACGGCCTGGGAGTTTTCTGTAGGCTCCGCATATTCCACCACCATCACTTCCAGCAGACGGCGGATGGAAAACTGGTCGTCGAAGCGGAGCAGGATGTATTCGTCTGAGTACTGATCGACCTTCGGGTTCAGAAAGAACTGAAACAGCCGGGAATCCGCGGCCAAAACATGGAAATAAGATTTGAAATAGGCTTCCGCGCTGAAAAAGGCCCTTGTCTGAATCAGCACACCGATGATGATGGTCTCCTCTTTGCTCTGATCCTGAATCGCGTATCCGGCGTGGGGTTGCCCGATATAGCACTCTCCCTCGTGGACGGTGATTTCTTTGTCAAACTGGTAACTCAGGGCGTTATAATCCCCCTGATAGGCGAAGTTGAAAAAGAAAAAGTCCTGCCGGTGAAACAATTCCAGAATCTTTTTTCCTTTATAGACGCAGACCATGATGTCCTCAGAGGGAAGACCGGGCCAGAGCTGGGTCTTTTCCCGTGGGCTGCCCGGCGGCACGTCGAGATACTTCCATTCGATTGCGTCAAATTCCCTGCTCAGCTTCTCTATGGCGTTGGATAGAATTTCCTCTCGCATGGCGCACCTCCGTTTTTTCTTGTCTTCAGTATACCATAGGATATGAGAAAATGCCACTCTCATTATTAAGATTTGGCGCTGATTTATCATCCCTGAATGTGTATACTTATCATCAGAAGTAGGAGACCGCAAAATAAGGATGAACTGACACTCTATCCGAAGCGCATCCATGAAGTGCTGGGCGGCGATATTACGGCAGATCCGCTTCCGCTTTCCGATGAGGATTACCTGGAAATCTACCGCAGGGCTTACCGCTGAGAGAGGCTTGCGGTATGAACGAAAAAGTGAAAGCGGCGGGGGAAAACTATCAAAACGGCTACAACTGCGCCCAGGCGGTGTTCTGCGCCTTTGCGGAGGAGCTGGGGCTGGACGAGGAGACCGCGTTTCGCATGATGGAAGGCTTCGGCGGGGGGTTCGGCGGTAGGCAGGAGGTCTGCGGTGCGTTTTCCGCCGCCACTGCCGTTATCAGCTATTCTATCAGCGGCCACTCAGAAGACAACACCAGAGCAAAAACCTATCGCACCGTCCGCAAGGCTGCGGAGATCTTTGAAAAAAAGTATGGTTCCATCCGCTGCAAGGAAATTCTGCAAGGCAATTCGCCCAAGGCGTTTCAGTGCGGGATGAAGGTAAAAGACGCTGTGCTGGTCGTTCAGAAGGTGCTGGCAGAGGAATCCGCCGACCAGGAGACCGCACAGGCGGCAAGATAAATATAACAGAAAAGGAGCATCCATCTTATGAATCCTTTAGAGTACACAGTTCGATTGAACAACGGCTATGAGATCCCCTGTGTGGGCTTCGGCACCTGGCAGACGCCGGACGGGGACACGGCTGTGATGGCCGTCAGCGAGGCAATTAAAGCCGGATACCGGCACATTGACACCGCTGCGTGTTATGAAAATGAGGTCGGTGTCGGACAGGGTATCGCAACTTCCGGAATTGCCAGAGAAAAGCTCTTTGTAACGAGTAAGGTTTGGAATACCGAACGGGGCTATGAGAAAACCCTTGCAGCCTTTGAGAAGTCCCTGTCCGATTTGGGGCTGGAGTATCTGGACTTGTACCTGATCCACTGGCGGGCTTCGGCTTCCCATTATGATAACTGGGAAGAAATCAATCTGGAGACCTGGCGGGCGATGACGGAGCTTTATAAGGCTGGCAAAATCAAGGCCATCGGCGTTTCTAACTTCCTGCCCCACCACATGGAGGCGCTGATGAAAACGGAGGTGCCGCCTATGGTGAATCAGATTGAGTATCATCCGGGGCTGAACCAGGAGGAGACTGTGGCGTACTGCAAGCAACACGGCGTTCTTGTAGAGGCATGGAGTCCCCTCGGAACAGGCCGTATGCTGAACAACGGGGAGCTGAAAGCTATCGCCGCATACTATGGCAAGTCTGTCGCCCAGCTCTGCATCCGGTGGTGCCTGCAAAACGGCGTCGTCCCGCTGCCGAAGTCCGTAACGCCGTCCCGAATCGCAGAAAATGCACAGGTGTTCGATTTCATTATTTCAGAAGCAGATATGCAGAAAATCAACGCCATGCCGTATTTCGGCGGCTCCGGCCTGCACCCGGACAAAGTGAATTTCTGATGGGAGGAGGGAAAAGCGATGGATGAGACGGCGATGATCCGTGACCTGACAAGAGGAAACGTGGCCCGGCTTCTATTCGGCTTTTCCCTCCCATTCGTGCTGGCCAATCTTCTGCAAACGCTGTACGGCATGGTGGATATGATTGTGGTGGGGCAGTTTGTCGGCTCTGCCGGGCTTTCTGCGGTGGGGATCGGCAGTGACCTGCTTTCCATTCTGACGCTGCTCTGTACGGGATTTGCCACGGCGGGGCAGATCATGATTTCTCAGTATGTAGGAAAGGACGACTGCGACAGCATTTCCCATACCATCGGCACGATGTTTACCATTCTGCTGTTGGCTGCGCTGGGAGTGACCGCGGTGTGCTGCGTACTGGCCGCACCGTTGCTGCGTCTGGTCAACACCCCGGATGAAGCCTGGGAACAGGCCATGGCGAAAGCCGCCATGCCGGAACATAACTCTGACATCCTTGCGTTCCAACACTGGATGCGCTATGATAACGATAGAAAAAAGAAAGTCAGGTGAACACCTATGCTGCGGAAAATTTTAATGCTCCCACTCAAATTACTGGTGCTGCCACTGCTTCTGGTCTGCATGATCGCGACGGTACTGGTGAAGCTACTCACGAATCTGTCCTCTTACATCATTGGACCGCTGATGCTGTTTTTGCTGGGATTCTGCGTGTATTTTATCGTACAGCAGACGTGGAACCAGGTTGCGATTCTGGCGGCGCTGGAGGTCCTCTGCGTGGCCGCACTGTTTGGCGCTGTCTGTATCGAGACTTTGCTGGCAAATGTATGTGGCGCACTGACTGGCTTTTTACATTCCTAAATACCGGGGCTGCTCACGGGCAGCCCCCTCTTTTTTGAAGGGACGGTGATAGAGTGGCGGCAACACGTCTGATCGCCATGCACCTGACAAGGGAAAAACACTGGCTCAGCGTCTCCGTGACAGGACAGACTACGCCCAAAACCCGGAGAAAACAGAGAAGGGCAATCTGGTCACGGCTTATGCTTGCGACCCTATGACGGTGGACGAAGAATTTCTGTTGGCCAAGCGGCAGTATCAGCACATCACCGGGCGACAGCAGAAAAGCAATGTGATCGCCTACCAGATACGCCAGTCTTTCAAGCCGGGGGAAATCACGCCGGAGGAAGCCAACAAGGTCGGCTACGAACTGGCTTTGCGATTCACAAAGGGCAAACACGCTTTTATCGTCGCCACCCACACAGACCGGGCGCATATCCACAATCATATCATCTTCAACTCCACAACGCTGGACTGTTCCCACAAATTCGTGGACTTCCACAACTCCGGGCTGGCGCTGCAAAAGGTCAGTGACATCATCTGCGTGGAGCACGGGCTGTCCATCATTGAGAAGAAGCCTTACCAAGAACGGGTAAAACGGACGGAATACCCGAAGCGAGAGACCTTTCGGGACGCTATCTGCGAGACCATTGAAAACATCCTGGCGCAAAAGCCAAAGGACTTTGAAGCGTTTTTGCGGATGCTGGAACAGGCCGGATATGAAGTCAAGCGGGGTAAGTACACCGCCGTCAAGGGGCCTGAGCAGAAGCGATTCATTCGGTTTCGCTCCCTGGGGGAAGGATATTCTGATGAAGAAATTCGCGCTGTTCTGCTGGGCGAAAAGGCGCATCAGGTCAGGAGAAAAAGCAAACGCAAAACCGCTCCCCAGCGCAGTTTCAGCCTGCTGGTGGACATCGACGCAAAGCTACAGGCCAAAGGCCCCGGCTATCAACGGTGGGCGACAGTCTACAATTTGAAACAAATGGCCCGAACGATGATTTATCTCCGGGAACACGGAATTGAAAGTCTCGACCAACTGCGGGAAATGACCGATTCCGCCACGACCAGATTTGATGCGCTGGATGCAAAGCTGAAAGCGTCTGAGAAGCGGCTTGTAGAAATTGCCGCTCTGAAAACTCATATTATCAACTATTCTAAGACCTGTGACGTTTATGTGGAGTATCGGAAATCCGGGTACAGCCAAAAATTTTTTGAAAATCACAGGGAGCAGCTCACGCTGCACAAAGCGGCAAAGGACGCCTTTGACCAGCTCGGCGTGAAAAAGCTGCCCCGCGTCAAAGACCTGACGACGGAGTACACCCAAATGCTGGCGGAAAAGAAAGCAACCTATGCAGAGTACCGCACTGCCCGAAGCGAGATGCGGGAACTGCAAAACGCTCAACGCAACGTGGAAACATTCTTTGAGATGGAACAAAAAGAATTGGAACAGGAACGCAGGGAGGAACAGAAAAAGACCCGGTGAATGATTTTGGCGCAGTCAGTCTGAGAAGGACTGGCTGCGCCGCTTTTGTTTTTTGTTAAAATATCGGCAGTGAACAATCCAAAATTTGCCTGCCAATTCCTTTAGCGTTTTGCAAAAACGCGCAGCCACCACTCCCAAAGTGGTGTTCTTCCAGGGGATTGGGGATGTGCCTTAACAAGCGATTTTCACAGGTCGGCGGAGCGCCGAACCGGTGAAAATCTGTAAACTTGGACAAGTTTACCCTGCTTGCCCCATAGTATCTCCCCCTGCAGTTGCAGCGATTCTTTCCTTTTTTTTCAGCATAACTTAGCCTTCATGTGGTGCTTGGGTGATGAAACAGAAAATAGCTTATTGACGGTTCGCTTCTATTCCGCTATAATGGTTAAATAGATTTCATTTATTTAAGAAATTAAAGTAAATCAATAGGAGGACCTTGCTTTGAAATCTGTTCGTATGGCCGACATCGCCGAGCGGCTGGGTATCAGCGTCGTTTCCGTTTCCAAAGGGCTTTCGGGCAAGGACGGCGTCAGCGAGGAGATGCGCGCCCGCATCCAGGCCACAGCCCGGGAAATGGGGTATAAGGCCCCTGGCACTCCGACGGAGACGACAGGGGGCAAAACCATCGGCGTTCTGGTGCAGGAGCGCTTTTTTGCGGAGAGCACCTTTTATTCCAACCTCTACCGGGAGCTGGTGAAACAGTGCAGCGCCGGAAAAGACTTTGCCATGATGGAGATTGTCACCCATCAGGCGGAGGCAGAAGTACAGACACCGGTGTTCATCAGTCAGCGCAAGGTAGATGGGTTGATTTTGATGGGGCAGCTGACCTCTGCGTATGTATCCATGCTGGCCCAATGTGGCCTGCCCTATCTGCTGCTGGATTTTTACCGGGACGGATTTGAGGAAAGCTGTGTGGTCAGCGACAACGTGACCGGCGGCTGCCTGCTGACCCGGCACCTGTTGGAACAGGGGTATCGGGACATTGCCTTCGTGGGCAGCATCTGGGCCACGACCTCCATCATGGACCGGTATTTGGGTTATGTAAAGGCGCTGCGTCAGTTGGGACTGATTCCACGGGAGGACTGGCGGCTGGAGGATCGGAACCCGCGGGGCGATTTTCTGCCGGTTCCGCTGCCGGAGCAAATGCCCCAGGCCTTTGTATGCAGCTGCGACGAAGTGGCCTATCTCCTGGTGCGGCAGTTGAACGTCGCCGGATACCGGGTGCCGGAGGATGTGGCCGTCACCGGCTACGACGACTACGGCTTTTCCACGATCAGCGCCCCACCCCTGACTTCCTACCGGGTGGACACAGGAACCATGGCCCGCCTTGCGGTGAACCGCATCCGCAGCCTGATGGCTGGACAGTCGGAGGGCAGCCCCATTATCACCGTTCCCGGCAGGCTGGTTCCCAGGGTGTCCACTGGGGTTGCGGAATAAAGCAGTATCACTCTATCAGGAAAATGAAATAGATTTACTTTCAAAGCCGTCGGGTGCAAACCCGGCGGCTTTTTGCATCCATTGTAGCGAAGTATCTATGGGCTAAATAGACAAAATTTTTAGTAAATTATTAGGCAATGCTACAAAAATAACAAAGGGGTATTGACTTAAATTTTTAGGCGTGTTATCCTTTATTCAGCAAAGGAAATTTAGCTAAATTTCCGCTAGTACCATTCACAATTTACTTAAAGGAGGAAACTTATGAAAAAGGTACTTGCACTGATCCTCACCCTGGCCATGGCCCTGTCGCTGGCCTCGCTGACCGCCTGCGGCGGCAGCAGCTCCAGCAGCACCGGGACCACTGACTCCAGCGCTGCCGGAGACACGACAGATGCGGAGGAGAGCGGCCTGCCCACCATCGACTCCATCACCCTGGGAGAGGACTACCAGGACATCACCGCCACCGTCACCATTCTCACCAACCGCACCGACATCGCTGACACCACCTATGCCGCCTACGCCGAGGAGTTCCACGAGCTGTATCCCAACATCACCGTGGAGTACGAGGCTATCACCGACTACGAGGAGACCCTCCAGCTGCGGCTGACCACCGGCGACTGGGGTGACATCTGCTTCATCCCCACCTCCGTCTCTATGGCCCAGCTCAGCGACTACTTCATCCCTCTGGGCGACTACGACACCCTGGACGAGATTTACAACTTCGTCTCTGAGGCTACCTATAACGGCACCGTCTACGGCATCGCCAACGGCGGCACCGCCGACGGCGTCCTCTACAACACCCGCATCTGGGAGGAGGCCGGCATCACCGACTTGCCCACCACCCCGGAGGAGTTCCTGGAGGACTTGCAGCTCATCAAGGACAACACTGACGCCATCCCTCTCCACACTAACTTTGCCGCAGGCTGGACTATGGGCGCCTGGGACTCCTACATCTGGATCCCCGCCACCGGCGACGTGGACTGGCACAACAACATCGCCCACACCTCCAACCCCTTCTCTGACCGGGGCGACGGCACCGGCCCCTACGCCGTCTACTATGTCCTGTACGAAGCCGTCTCCCGCGGCCTGATCGAGGACGACCCCATGTCCACCGACTGGGAGTCCAGCAAGAGCCGCATCAACAGCGGTGAGATCGCCACCATGGTTCTGGGCAGCTGGGCTGTGGCCCAGTGTCAGGAGGCCGGAGACACCCCGGAGGACCTGGCCTATATGCCCTTCCCCATCACCGTGGACGGCCAGCAGTACGCCGGAGCGGGCGGCAACTACAGCTACGGCATCAACAACCAGACCAGCGAAGACCAGCAGATCGCCTCGATGATTTACGTCAAGTGGCTGCTGGAGGAGTCCACCATCTTTGAGGACGAAGGCTCCATCCCCGCCCTGAAAACCGACGATATGCCCGACGTGCTGGCCGGATTCGACGGCGTGGAGCTGCTGAGCAACTCTGCCGCCCCCGAAGGCGAGGAAGACCTCTTCGACGATGTGAACAACGAGAGCGAAGTGGGCCTGAACAACTCCGACTATCCCGACTGTGAGATCCTGGAGGCCGCCCTGACCGGTTCCGCCACCCTGGACGAGATTATGGACGACTGGAACGAGGCGTGGACCGCTGCACAGGAGAGCCTGGGCGTGGAAATTTACGAGTAAGCCTTCCTGCCTGAGAAAATACACACAGGGGCGGGCGTCCGTCTCCCTGGGCCGCCCGCCCACAACCCGAAAAGACAGGAGGTTTTTTCATGAATGCTATCGCAGCAGAACAAAAATCGCCCTTGCAGTTCCTCCACGATGGCAGGGTGCAGCGCAAGCTGGTCATCTTCTGCTTTATGATCCTCCCTATGGCCCTGCTGATCGTATTCACCTACGTTCCCTTCATCAAGATGATCCAATTCAGCTTCTACGATCGGACGTATCTGGATTCCGGCAAATTTGTGGGTCTGAAAAACTACTTTGATGTGTTTACCCGCTCCGAGTGCTTCGGCTCCCTGGCCGTCTCCCTGTACTACATGGGCGGCGCTGTGGTGCAGCTGGGCCTGGCGCTGTTCTTCGCCTCCCTGATGGTGTTCAAGGTGAAGGGCGCGGGCATCTACAAAGCCTGTATGTTCTTCCCCTACCTGATCTGCGGCATCGCCGTGGGCTTCATCTTCAAGTTCTTCTACTCCCGCGGCTATGTGCTGGACACCATTTTGATGATGTTTGGCCTGGATCTGGAGGACATTCCCTATTGGCTCCAAAACCAGAGCATCAACAACATTTCCCTGGTGGCCACTTCCGTGTGGCGCTACACTGGCCAGAACATGGTGCTGTTCCTGGGCGCGATGATGTCCGTGGACAACGACCTCTACGAGGCCGCCGACCTGGACGGCGCTGGCAAGTGGCAGAAATTCCGCTACATCATCCTGCCCTCCATCAAGACCATCATCGTCCTGAACCTGATCCTTTCCATCAGCGGCTCCCTGTCCGCCTTCGAGCCGCCCTACGTCATCACCAACGGCACTATGGGCACCGGCACCTACTTCGTCATCATGAACCGCCTGGCTCACGAAAACCAGAAGGTCGGTCTGGCCTGCGCTATGGCAATCGTGCTGCTGGCCATTATCGTCCTCTGTACCGTGGCCCAGAAGCTGTTCTTTAAGTACGTCTTTACCGACGGCGCGGACGACCCGGAGGCCGCCGCAGAAGCCAAGCGCCAGCGCAAGGCCGCCAAAGCCGCCCGCAAGCAGAAAAAGGAGGTGGCCTCGGTATGAGCAAGCTGAAACACATGAAGCTTGGCGACATCCTGTTCAGCATCTTCCAGTACGTCATGCTCATCGGCGCGTCCATCATCGCGCTGGTGCCGGTGGTGGTGTGTATCTTCACCGCCTTCAAGACCAACGACGAGTACGCCGCCACCTCGGTGCTGGACTTCCCCGAACACTGGACCTATTTGGAGAATTTCATCGTGGCCTTCACCAAGGCCAACATGGGCCGCTGCTTCCTGAACACCGGCATTGTGCTGGTGGTGGTGCTGACCCTGTCCATTCTGTTCAGCTCCATGCTGGCCTATATTCTGAACCGGTTCCGGTTCCCCGGTCACGGGCTCATCGACAACCTGTTCACCTTCGCCTCGCTGATCCCCGGCATCGCCACCCAGGTCACGGTCTACCAGATCATGTACTCCCTGGGCCTCATCAACCACCTGTACGGCTATATCATCGTCCTCTGTGGCACCGATATTATCTCCATCTACATCTTTTTGCAGTTCTTCGAGAACCTGCCCACCAGCCTGGACGAGAGCGCGATTTTGGACGGCTGCACCTACTTCGGCATCTTCTTCAAAATTCTGTTCCCCCTGCTGAAACCCGCCATCGTCACCAGCTGCATTTTGAAGGGCGTCAGCGTGTACAACGAATACTATATGTCCAACCTGTACCTGCAAAACGCCAATTTGAAAACCATTTCCACCGCCCTGTACACCTTCACCGGGCCATACGGCAATCAGTACAACTACATCTGCGCAGGTGTGCTGATTACGATTATCCCCATTTTGATCGTGTTCCTCCTGTGCCAGAAGCAGATCTACGGCGGACTCGCCGCCGGCGCGGTCAAGGGCTAACTTCCATTCGCTTTTTTCTTCATGTTCTTTCTTCCTCCGGCGGGGCCTGGGGAACCAGGCTCCGCCACACCCCAACGCATCCTGTTTTTCTATTTTCTTCATTTTCATTTCTCCCCTAAAACCGCTGCCGCTCCTGTCGGGTTTGTCCCTCACGGGAGCGGCAGCACCACAAAACGGACAAGAGGTGATTCTTTTTGAATCAAGTCAAACTATACTGCGGCGCATTGCCAAACATCCCCTGGCAGGAGCCGCCTGCCGCTTCCAACGCTCCCCTGTGGCGCTGCACGGAAAACCCCATCATTGGGCGGAACCCTGCCCCCGGTCTGGCCCGCGTATTCAACAGCGCTGTGGCTCCCTACGGGGAGGGCTACATCGGGGTGTTCCGGGGGGAACAGACCGATGGCGTCCCCTTTATCTACCTGGGCCGCAGTGCCGACGGCCTCCACTGGGCTTTTGACGGGGAGAAAATTCCCTTCGTCAACGAAAAGGGCGAGCCGTTCCTGCCCCCTTACGCCTACGACCCCCGGCTGGTGAAGGCGGAGAACACCTACTATATCATTTGGTGCCAGGACTTTTACGGAGCCTCCATCGGCATGGCGAAAACCACCGACTTCCAGACCTTTACCCGGCTGGAAAACCCGTTTATCCCCTTTAACCGCAACGCAGTGCTGTTCCCCCGGCGGATTGGCGGACTGTACACCCTGCTCTCCCGCCCCAGCGACTCCGGCCACACCCCCTTTGGGGACATCTTCCTGAGCCAAAGCCCCGACATGGAGTTTTGGGGCCGCCACCGCCATGTCATGGGGAAACGAGGCGACCACTGGTGGGAAAATCTGAAGGTTGGCGGCGGAGCCGCCCCCATCGAGACCAGCGAGGGCTGGCTGCTGTTCTACCACGGCGTCACCGGCACATGTAATGGTTATGTCTATTCCATCGGAGGAGCCATCCTGGACCGGGACGAACCCAGCAAGGTTCTCTACCGCTGCAAGACCTTCCTGTTGACGCCGGAGGCGTGGTATGAGGAGCGGGGGTTTGTGCCCAACGTCTGTTTCCCCTGCGCCGCCCTCCAGGACAGCGCAACGGGCCGCATCGCCCTCTATTATGGCTGCGCTGACAGCTATGTGGGCCTGGCCTTCACCACCGCCGACCGGGTGGTGGACTACATCAAAGCACACAGCGACCTCTCCCCAGAGGACGGGGAGCTGGGTGTCCGCTGAACCGGAGGAACGATATGCCAAGTATTGCAAACGCAGCCCGAACCATGCTGGAGCAGACCATTATCCCATTCTGGATGGCTCTGCGGGACGACGAATACGGCGGATACTACGGTCTGATGGACTACGACCTGTGCGTGAACCGGCAGGCGGAGAAGGGCTGCATCCTGAACAGCCGCATCCTGTGGTTCTTCTCTGAGGCGGCACTGCTGACCGGCCGGGACGACCTGCGCCGGGAGGCCGACCACGCCTATGCCTTTCTGGTGAGCCGGTGCTGGGACTGGACCAACGGCGGCGTCTACTGGAGCGTGACCTATGACGGCAGGCCCCTGGACACCACCAAGCACACCTATAACCAGGCGTTTGCCATCTATGCCCTGTCCGCCTACTATCGGCTGACGGAAAACCCCGACGCCCTTTCCAGGGCTTGGGAGCTGTTCGAGCTGGTGGAACACCACTGCACCGACGATGAGGGCTATCTGGAAGCCTTCACCGTAGACTGGCAGAGCGCCCCCAACGACAAACTCAGCGAAAACGGTGTGCTGGCCGCCAAGACCATGAACACCCTGCTTCACGTCTTTGAGGGGTATGCCGGGTTGTATCAGGCCAGCGGCGCACCGGTGGTAAAACAGGCCATGGGACACATTCTGGCCCTTTACCGGGAGAAAATTTATGACCCCACCACCCACCGCCTTCGGGTGTTCTTCGACGAGCATTACAACTCCCTCATTGACCTGCACAGCTACGGCCACGATATTGAGTGCAGCTGGCTCATCGACTGGGGGTGTGAGCTGATGGACGATTCGGCGCTGGCTGCGGAAATTCACACCATCGACAACGCTCTGGCAAATAAAATTTATCAGACCGCCTACCGAAACCACTCCTTGGCGACCGAGTGTGACCGGGGCGTGGTGGATACCACCCGCGTTTGGTGGGTGCAGGCAGAGGCGGTGCTGGGGTTTGTGAACCAGTGGCAGAAACACCCGGAGGAAACGAAGTACCGGGACGCGGCGGCGGATATTTACCAGTACATCTGCCGCGTGATGGTGGACAAACGCCCCGGCAGTGAGTGGTTCTGGAGCGTGGACGAACACGGTACGCCCTACCAAAAGCCCATCGTGGAGCCGTGGAAATGCCCCTATCACAACGGGCGGATGTGCCTGGAACTAATGAGGAGGGATCCCGATGTCATCGTATAAGCTCCATCCCGAATACCTGCGCCAGAAGGAGCGGCAGGAGGCTCTGTTGAGCCGAAAAAACCGCAAGACTGACTTCTACAACGGCATTTATGACCGTTGGGAGAACCCGGTGTTGACCAGAGACCACGTTCCCCTGGAGTGGCGGTATGATTTGAACCCTGCCACCAATCCCTATTTCATGGAGCGGCTGGGGGTCAATGCCGTGATGAACGCCGGGGCCATCTATCTGAACGGAAAATACTGCCTGGTTGTCCGGGTGGAGGGCAACGACCGGAAGAGCTTTTTTGCCGTAGCGGAGAGCGACAGCCCCGTGGAGGGCTTCCGCTTCCGGGAGAAGCCCATCCTCCTGCCTGACATCGGTGTGGAGGAGACCAACGTCTATGATATGCGCCTGACCCAACATGAGGACGGGTGGATCTACGGGGTGTTCTGCTCCGAGCGGAAAGACGACAGCGTCAATGATCTGTCCGCCGCCGTCGCCGCCGCGGGCATCGTCCGCACCAAAGACTTGGACACCTGGGAGCGGCTGCCCAACCTGGTGACCCTCCGCAGTCCCCAGCAGCGGAACGTGGCACTGCTGCCGGAGTTCGTGAATGGGCAGTACGCCTTCTATACCCGGCCTATGGACGACTTCATCGAAACCGGCAGCGGCGGAGGAATCGGCTTCGGCCTCTGCCCGGACATCACCCACCCGGTCATAGATGAGGAGATCATTACCAGCCCCCGCCGCTACCACACCATCACCGAGGCCAAAAACGGCGAGGGGGCCACGCCCATCAAGACCGAGCGGGGCTGGCTTCACATCGCCCACGGGGTCCGCAATACCGCCGCCGGGCTGCGGTACGTCCTCTATGTGTTCGTCACCGACCTGCGGGAGCCGTGGAAGGTCATCGCCGAACCCTCCGGATTCCTCCTGGCTCCCAGAGGTTGGGAGCGGGTGGGGGACGTGAGCAACGTGGTCTTTTCCAATGGAGCCATTGCAGAAGCGGACGGTAACCTTTGAATCTACTACGCCGCCAGCGACACCCGGCTCCATGTGGCCTCCACCACCGTAGACAAGCTGCTGGACTTCGCTTTCCACACCCCCGCGGACCCCCTGCGCAGCGAGGACTGCGTGGCCCAGCGGCAGCAACTCATCGACAACAATCTGCAATATTTGAATTATCTATAACAAATAGGAATCAAAAACAGGGCAGCAGACAGGAGGCATCCCCATGAAAACGAAAACGAATTTGAACGATAACGCTTTTTTCCGGGCCATGGGCACCGTGGGGGATTTGGTGGTGCTGAACCTCCTGTGGCTGCTGTGCTGTCTGCCGGTGGTCACGCTGGGGGCCTCCACCGCCACCCTGTTCCACGTCACCGGTAAAATGGCCGCCGGGGAAGTCACTGTGGTCTGGCGGGACTTCCTGGGATTTTTCCGGCGGGAGTGGAAGGCTGTCACAAAGCTCTGGCTGCCGTTGTTGGCCTTTGGTCTGCTGGTGGCGGCAGATCTCTACATCGGCGGACACACTGCCAGCGCCCTGGGCGGACTGCTGACGGCGGGAGCGGTCATCTTCGGTCTGCTGTGGCTGTGCGTGACCACCTGGAGCTTTGCCCTGCTGGGCCGGTTCCAGTACCGGCGGGGGCGGGAAGTCCTCCGGGACGCCCTGGCTCTGGCCGCCGCCAACCTGCCCACCACGTTGGTGGCTGTGGTGCTGGCGCTGCTGGTCCCCGCCCTGCTGCTGCTGGCGTTCTCAGTGTTCGTCTACCTGCTGCCCTTCTTCCTGTTGGCGGGAGGCAGCGCCGCCAGCCTGATTTTGGCGGTCTCCATGCGTCCGACCTTTGCACACATGGAGAAGTTAGCTGTTAGTCGTTAGCTATTAGCTGTTAGCCAGGGACTGCCAGCCGCAAGCAAACGGCAACAATAAAAGAGAAGAGGAAACCCGGCCATTTTGAAGCGCCGCAGACGAAAAGCACGGTGCTTAAAACGAAAAAACTGCCCAGCTAAAAGCTAAGAGCGAATAGCTGATTCATTGACAGCGAGGAATACGCCTATGATGACCATTTCCAACGGATTACTCACCCTTCACACCGCCCACACCACTTACCAGATGATGGTGGACGCAGACGGCAGGCTTTGCCACAGCTGGTACAGCTCCAAAACCGAAGAAAACCTGTGGGACAGCCGACCCACCCACGCCTTTGACCCCGGCTGCTGGCCCGACCAGCTCCCGCTGGAGTGCGCCGGGCCGGGTCTGGGGGACAACCGGCTCCCCTCTGTCCTCCCGGAGTACGCCGACGGGTCCAGAGCGGCAGATTTCCGCTTTGTTCGGGCGGAGGTGTGTCCCGGAAAGTATGCCCAGCCCGGTCTGCCCGCCTTCCGGCAGGGGACGGGAGTGGAAACGCTGGCTGTCACCCTGCGGGACGCGGCAGGGTTGGAGGCAGAGCTGCTCTACAGCGTGTATGAGGACTGCGACCTCATCACCCGCGCCGTCCGTTACACCAACCGCAGCGAAGCACCTCTCAAGCTCCATCAGGCCGGTTCCCTGTGTCTGGATTTCGACCAGCAGCGGCTGGACTTAATGACCTTCGACGGGGTATGGGCTGGGGAACACCTGGCCCAGCGGCGACCCATCTGCTCCGGTGTGCAGAGCGTGGGAAGTACACGGGGCATCCCCGGCCATGCCCACAACCCCGCCGCCATTTTGTGCAGGCCGGACACGGGGGAGACCTGCGGCGACTGCTGGGGTTTCGCCCTGGTGTACAGCGGCAGCTTTCTCATTCAGGCGGAGCGGGGCGAGGCGGGCATCCGCCTGACAATGGGTATCCACCCACAGCACTTCTGCTGGATGTTGGAGCCAGGGGAGAGCTTTGTTACGCCGGAGGTGGCGATGGCGTTTTCTGACCAGGGGCTGGGAGAACTGAGCCGCCGGTTCCACAGCGCCATCCGGCGGCATCTGCTGCCGCCCCGGTGGAGCGACCCGGAAACACCTCGCCCTGTCCTGCTCAACAGCTGGGAAGCCTGCTATTTCGACTTCGATGAAAACAAGCTGCTGGAATTGGCCCAGGCTGCGAAAGAGACGGAAATCGACCTGTTTGTGCTGGACGACGGCTGGTTCCAAAACCGGAACGGCACCGAGGCCGGACTGGGGGACTGGACGGCGGACCCCCGAAAGCTGCCGGAGGGATTGCCGGGCCTCTGCAAAAAGCTGAACGCCCTGGGGCTGGATTTTGGGCTGTGGGTGGAGCCGGAGGCAGTCAGCCCCAACAGCGACCTCTATCGGACGCACCCAGACTGGGCACTGGAGATTCCCGGCCGGGAGACGCTGGAGATCCGCCACCAGTACAACCTGGATTTGAGCCGCGAGGATGTCCGGGAGGGCATCTGGCAGCAGCTCAAAGCGTTGCTGGACAGCTGCCCCATCCGCTATTTGAAGTGGGATATGAACCGGAGTTTGGCAAACGTGTACAGCGCGGCGCTGCCGCCAGAGCGCCAGGGGGAGGTCTATCACCGGTATGTGTTGGGGCTGTATGACCTCCAGCAGCGGCTGACCCAGACCTACCCCGACCTGCTGCTGGAGAACTGTGCCAGCGGCGGCGGGCGGTACGACTGCGGGATGCTCTACTACTCTCCCCAAATCTGGTGCAGCGACAACACCGACGCCCGTTCCCGGCTGGGCATCCAACACGGCACTTCGTACCTCTACCCCGCCTGCACCATGGGAGCGCACTTTTCCACCGTCCCCAACCACAACACCGGGCGCACCGCCTCGGTGGAGGCGCGGATGGCGCTGGCACTCAGCGGCACCTTTGGGTTTGAACTGGACCTGACCCGGTATTCCCCGGAGGAGCGGCGGGAACTGGCTGTTTACGTTCGCTGGTATCGTGCGCACGGAGTGCTGGTGCGGGGCGGCGACCTGTACCGGCTGATTGCCCCGGATGAAGCGGACAGCGGCGGGGCCTGGATGTTCGTCAGCCCGGACCGGACCGAGGCGGCGGTGTTCGCCGTGGGGACCGCCCTGGGGGTCGGCCTTCGGCCCCGGCTTCCCCTCCGGGGGCTGGAGGAACACGCTGTTTACGCAGACGAGGAGGGCGCACAGTACACCGGCGGACAGCTGCTGCGGCAAGGCCTGCCTCTCCCCGGCGCGTGGGGAGAGGTGCCGGGCCGCATCTGGTATTTGAAACAAATCGGGAGGGAATGACCATGAGCAACGCAACAGAACCGTATCTGCGGTGGCGTTCGCAGGAGGATTTAGACCCGGAACTGGCTTCGGAATTGGCGGAGATACAGAATGACGAAGTGGAGATCAGTGACCGCTTTTACCGGGAACTGGCCTTTGGCACTGGCGGCCTGCGGGGGATCATAGGCGCAGGAACCAACCGGATGAATGTTTACACCGTCCGCAAGGCCACCCAAGGCCTGGCCGACTACCTGAACGGGACGAACCTTCCCAAATCGGTGGCCATCGCCTACGACAGCCGCATCAAAAGCGACCAGTTCGCACGGGAGACCGCTCAGGTGCTGGCGGTCAACGGCATCACCGCCTACCTCTACCCCCGGCTGGAGCCGACCCCCGCTCTGAGCTGGGCCGTGCGGTATCTGGGCTGTGGGGCCGGGGTCTGCGTCACCGCCAGCCCCAATCCCGCCCAGTACAACGGCTACAAGGTCTACGGGGCCGACGGCTGCCAGATCACATTGGAGACGGCGTCCAAAATCCAGGATTGTATCGAACAGGTAGACTGCTTCCGGGATGTCAAAAGGTTGGATTTTGCCGCCGCGCTGGAGGCGGGAGCCATCCAATTCATCCCGGAGGACTGCCTGAACGCCTTTTTAGACGCGGTCCTGGCTCAACGGGTGGGAGACGGCGCGGAAATCTCCGATTTGAAGCTGGTCTACACACCGCTCAATGGCAGCGGCCTGGAGTGCGTCACTCGGCTGCTGAAAAAGCTGGGCGTCACCCAGGTGACGGTCGTGCCGGAGCAGGAGCAGCCGGACGGAACCTTTCCCACCTGCCCCTATCCCAACCCGGAAATTCGGGAGGCCATGGAAAAAGGGCTGGAGCTGTGCGAAAAGGTCAAGCCCGACCTGCTGCTGGGGACCGACCCGGACTGTGACCGCTGCGGCGTGGCTGTCCCCGACGGGAGAGGCGATTACAAATTGCTCACCGGCAATGATCTGGGCGTTCTTCTGCTGGACTACGTCTGTCGCACCCGACGAGGGTTGGGAACCATGCCGCAAAATCCGGTGGCAGTGACCACCATCGTCTCCACTCCTATGGCGGACCCTGTGGCGGCGAAATATGGCGTGGAACTGCGGCGCACCCTCACCGGTTTCAAGTTCATCGGAGAGCAAATCGGTCTGCTGGAGAAAGAGGGCCACCCAGAACGGTATCTCTTTGGATTTGAGGAGAGCTACGGTTACCTCTCCGGACCCCACGTCCGGGACAAGGACGCGGTGAACGCCGCTCTGCTGGTCTGCGAGGTTGCCGGATGGTACGCCGGGCAGGGAAAAACCCTGTTGGACGGTCTGAACGACCTGTACGCCGAATTTGGCTGTTATCGCAGCGCGCTCCACAGCTTCGCCTTTCCGGGAGCCGACGGCATGGCCCACATGGGCCAGCTGATGCGGCGTCTGCGGGAAACTACCCCGGTTGCCTTCGCCGGAGTGCCGGTGGAACGGGTGGTGGATTACCATGCAGGCGGAACCGGACTGCCCAAAGCGGACGTGCTGGAATTCCGGCTGGCGGGCGGAGCCAGGGTCATGGTGCGGCCCTCCGGCACGGAGCCGAAGCTGAAAATGTACCTCTCCGCCGTGGCGGAGACAGAGGAACAGGCAGTCGAACTGCTTGAGCGGCTGGCAGCAGCTGCCGCCGATCAGATGCAATAAGGAGATGGAAGTATGCTGACCATGCAGGCAGGGAGCGTAGCGGAAGTGCCGCTCGACGGCGGAGGGGCAAAGCCCCGGAAGTGCCGCTTGACGGCGAGCGCTGTATTTTCCGACCATATGGTACTCCAACGGCAAAAGCCTATCCCCGTCTGGGGACAGGGCATCCCAGGCGCACAAGTGTCCGTCACCCTGGCCGATGAACGGAAAACCACCGCCGTAGGGCCGGACGGACGCTGGAACCTCACCCTGGCCCCACGGGAGGCGGGGACCGGTCTCATCCTGACAGTGGAAAGCGAAGGCCAACAGTTGACCTGTAGCGACGTGGCCGTGGGCGAGGTGTGGTTTGCCGGGGGACAGAGCAACATGGAGATGCCGCTCCGGGACTGCAAAAACGGAAAGCGGGAGGTGGCGGACAGCGACTACCCCTTTATCCGCTTTTACAACGTCCCCAAACGGGCGGTGCCGGACGAGGAACAGATTGGTCAGGAGGCTGCGCCGACGACCTGGAAAGTCTGCGCCCCATCGACCAGCGGGGATATGAGCGCTGTGGCCTATTTCTTCGCCCGGCAGCTCAGCCAGACCCAGGGAGTCCCCGTGGGCATCATCGGCTGCTATTGGGGCGGCACCTCAATTAGCTGCTGGATGAGCCGACAGCAGTTGGAAAAGACCGCAGCAGGGCAGAAATACCTCAGCGACTACGCTGCACTGGTGGGGGACAAGACCGATGAACAGTACGCCGCCGAAATGGAACGCTACGACGCGGAATACCAGGCGTGGAAGACCCGCGTGGAGCAGCGCCGGGCGGCGGAGCCGCAGGTGATCTGGCCGGTGCTGAACGAGGAATGTGGCCCCTGTCCGTGGCCCCAGCCTGCGGGCAACCAATCCCCCTTCCGGCCCGCCGGTCTGTACGAGACGATGGTACGATGGGTGACGCCTTACGGAATCCGGGGCTTTTTGTACTACCAGGGCGAGGAGGACGAGGCCAAATACGCCACCTATGACGGGATGATGACCTGCCTCATCGACCAGTGGCGCACGGACTGGAGGGACGACGAACTGCCCTTCCTGTTTGCGCAGCTGCCCATGTATTGCTCCAAAGAGGAATACCAAAATCACCAGGACAGCAAGCGCTGGGCTATGATGCGGGACCAACAGATGAAGATCAGCCGGACAGTGGCCAACACCGGCCTGGCGGTACTCACCGACTGCGGCGAGTTCGACAACATTCACCCGCTGGACAAGGAGCCGGTGGGCTGCCGTCTGGCGCTCCTGGCCCGGAAAAAGGTCTACGGCGAGGACGTGGTGGCTGACGCACCCGTGATGGCGCAGACCCGCCCCACAGAGGACGGCGGTATGGAGGTGCGCTTCCGGCACACTGGCGGCGGGTTGTCCGTCCGGGGAGACTGCCTGGAAGGGTTTCAGCTGGCCGGGGCGGACGGAGTTTTTTATCCCGCCCGCGGCAGCGTCCAGGCAGACCGGGTGCTGCTCCACAGCGCCCAGGTGTCCGCGCCGGTCTATGTGCGCTACGCCTGGACCAACTTTGGCCCGGCCACCCTGTACGGGGCCTCCGGCCTGCCCGCCGCGCCCTTCCGCACAGATGAATTTAGCTGTTAGCCATTAGCTGTTAGCTGTTAGTCAGGTGCGGTAAACCAAAAGTAAGGAGCTTAAAACGAAAGGTGAAAGCGGCCGTTCGTGAAGGACTGCCAGCGAAAAGTCAGAGAACGAAGAACACACAGATGGAAGCGAAAAGCGCAAAGAAGGAGCAAAGCGTATGCCTGTGTTAAAGCTAAAGCCCGCCTGTAAGGACTACATCTGGGGCGGGAGCCGCCTGAAAACGGACTATCACAAGGAATTTGACAGCCCCCGGCTGGCGGAGTGCTGGGAGCTGTCCTGTCACCCGGACGGACCTTCCATCATCACCAACGGCGTTTTTACCGGGCGGACGCTGCGGGAATACCTCGCCGCCGTGGGGAAACGGGTGCTGGGCAGCAACTGCCAGGTGTTCCAGGAGTTCCCCATCCTCATCAAGCTCATCGACGCAAAAGACAACCTGTCCATTCAGGTGCATCCCAACAACACCGACGCCCTGGAAAACGAGCACCAGTACGGCAAAACCGAGATGTGGTACGTGCTGGACGCCGAACCCGGCGCATACCTCTATTACGGGTTCAAGGAATCGATCTCCAAAGGGGAGTTCCGGCGGCGCATCCAGGACGGGACGCTGCTGGAGGTGCTGAACGCCGTACCGGTTCACAAGGGCGACCTGTTTTACATCCCGGCGGGGACCCTCCACGCCATCTGTAAAGGTCTCGTCATCGCGGAGATCCAGCAGAGTTCCAACGTGACCTATCGGGTCTTTGATTATAACCGGGTGGGAGCGGACGGAATGCCCCGGAA
>JAJQAS010000059.1 GCA_021203685.1 Clostridiales bacterium
CGGGCTGCTTCGATGACCCGACCAAGACCTTTGCCGACCTCTATATGAAGTCCGGCCTTTACATCACGGAGATCGTGAAGCGGCTGTTCCGCAGCGAAAAGATGAAGGAGATTTATCCGAATGATGGAGATCGTATCCGTCACATTCTCCGGGAACAGGTCTATGGCATGGCACCGACCAGAATTATTTATCTGATTGCCACGAATTACATTTTGGGGTTTGACGAAACCTTGAAGCAGGAAATCCTTGAAGGCGATATGGCGCATTTTGTCGAGGCCGATACTGCCGAGGCTGCCAAGGCTGACCGGCTGGAAGAATTGGTTAAGCAGTATTTTGGCTAGAGTAAGCGCAGAAAACTACATATGGGCTAAGAGATGGGCCTCAACTGATTTGAAATCGGTTGGGGCCTTTTCTTACGCCCATTTCCACACAGAAAGGAGATGTTGTTATGGGACGCAGAAAGGAACCACAGACCAGAGAGGAGATTCAAGCTGAGATGGAGTATGCCGGAAAGCAAATCCGACAGCTACAAAACCAGGAGAAGCTCTACACCAACGCCTATGCCAAGGAGGAGCGCAAGCTGCGAACACGGCGGCTCTGCCGGGAGGCCGGGTTGCTGGAACACTTCGTGCCTGAACTGAAAACCATGTCCGAGCAGGAGGCCGCTTCCTTCATCGAAGCAGCCGCCACCAGCCAGGAGGCACAGGAATTTTTACGAAAGCGAGGGACGAGCCATGACGAAACCAACACCAATTCAAATTCAAGCGAACACTAATATAAAACCAAAGGCGCACTTATACGTCACTGGGCGTGACGGTGCGTCCTTCGGAGACTCCTACCGTTCAGGGGAAGTCTGCCCCTCCTCTTGCGGAGCGCTGGCACCTTCGGTGCGTCAAGGGAGGATGCTCCTCCCTTGCGCTGGCCAAGCCAGCTATCCCTTCTCACCCCCCTCCCCCTCATTTAGAGGAGATATTTCTGATTCTTTCTCTGCTGGGCGGCTTTGCCGTGGAATGGAGGTGGTGACGATAGCGATCTATCATTGCTCAATCCAGATCATCAGCCGCAGCGACGGGCGGAGCGCCGTTGCCGCTGCCGC
The DNA here is from genome assembly GCA_021203685.1 of Clostridiales bacterium. Taxonomy (GTDB): domain Bacteria; phylum Bacillota; class Clostridia; order Oscillospirales; family Oscillospiraceae; genus Onthomonas. The sequence goes on from JAJQAS010000059.1 coordinate 1,097, forward strand.
CTACCGCAGCGGGACGAACCTGGTCAATGAATGGAATGGACGGCCTGCCAACTATGACCGGAAGAAAGGCATTGCCTATTCCGAGATCATGTTGCCCGACAATGCACCGGTGTCCTTCTCTGACCGGCAAACGCTCTGGAACTCTGTGGAGATGAACGAGAAGCGGGCCGACGCCCAGCTTGCACGGGAGATCGAAGTGTCGTTGCCCAAGGAGCTGCCGCTGGAAGAACACAAGAAAATTATCCACGCCTATTGCCAGCAGTTTGTGGACGCTGGTATGTGCGTGGATTTTTCTATTCATGACAAGCAAGACGGCAACCCCCACTGTCACATTATGCTGACCATGCGGGCGCTGGACGAGAACGGCAAGTGGCTCCCCAAGAGCTATCAGGAATTTGAACTGGACGAAAACGGGGATCGCATCCGGCTCCCCAACGGGCGGTGGAAGTCCCGGAAGGTGGACACCGTTGACTGGAACAACCACGAGAACGCTGACCGCTGGCGGGCGTCCTGGGCGGAGACAGTCAACCGCTTTCTGGAGGCCAATCATGCGCCGGAGCGCATCGACCACCGGAGCAACGCTGAGCGTGGCCTGGAGGAGTTGCCCACGATCCACATGGGCGTGGCCGCCTGTGCGATGGAGAAAAAGGGTATCCCCACCGAGCGAGGGGACATCAACCGCAAAATCAGAGCGACCAATCGTATCATCAAGGAAATCAGGAACAAGATCAACAGCCTGAAAGAGTGGCTGGCTGAACTGTCCGGCAGACTGGAACAGTTTGCGGAGGAAAACCGTTCTCCTCTGCTGGGCGACCTGCTGTTGCAGTATATGGAGCAGGAGAGCCAGCGGGTACAGAAGTACTCCAGGCACTTCCAATCCCAACACACTGTAGAGATCGGTAACGACATGATGGAGACGATCCGCAAGCTGAACGCCAGAGACATCTACACCCTGGCCGATTTGCAAACCGCCCTTGCCGGTTTGCGGGAAAAGATGGACACATCTCAGGACATCGTGAAGGGCAAAGAGCGCCGTATGCGGGAGCTGCAAAAGCTCATCGAAAACGGCAGGCAGTATCTTAGGACTGACCCGATTCGCAAAGAGCGCAACGGCATCCGCTTCAAAAAGAAGCGAGAGGAATTTGAGGAGAGTCACCACGCAGACCTGGCACTCTGGCAGGTAGCGAACAAATTCCTCCACGCCAAGGAGGTGAGCACGGCTACCTTGCCGGATAGCATCAAGGCATGGCAGTCTGAGCTTGCAACGCTGACCGCCGAGCATGACGCAGAGTATGAGCAGCTGAAACGGTACCGGGAGGAAGTCAAAGAACTGGACAGCGTTCGGCGGCAGGCGGAGAAGGGGATTGCGCCGGAACAGAGCCAGAAGAGCCAAATTAGAAAAGAGAATAAGGAATTGTAACACGATAAACTATGTCTAGGGTAAAGTGGATATCCTAGGCATAGTTTATATTTGAATGGTTGCATTGTCCCTTGCCAATTTAATCTAAAAGTGATAAAATACAATTGCTTTCTAAAAAATACAGCTAAGGGGAAGGTTCTAATGCTAAAGGACGTTACAGAGATAGACTTGTTAGGCGCAAACTTTGATCCTACAGCTTCGTTTTCTTTCTTTGATCCTTGCGATGGGGCGAAAGTTAAGACAATCAAAGGTACGCTTCTTTATGGCAGGAATGGTACAGGTAAGAGTACCATCGCTAAGGCATTTCGAAAGTTATCAGGGCAGGATGAAACCGCCATAGTTTCTGCAAACTTCAGGGATAACAGTGGACAAATCATAACCCTTACTGAAGAAGAAAAAAAGCATATTTTTGTCGGTCGATTGTAAAATGAAGTTGAACACCTAAAAAATCCATAGCGATTGAAT
>JAJQAS010000021.1 GCA_021203685.1 Clostridiales bacterium
ATGCTCGCGCCGCTGGCCTCGAAGAGCTGTTTCAGGTAGCTGCTGAATTTTTACATGGGAGGTCTCCTTTCGGGGGGGGGATGGGATCGGGTTTTTGTACGGCAGGGGGCCAACGCGGTTTGACTGGCAGCCAAGGGCCGCCCCTGCAAACAGAGCAATTTCCCGGCGCTTTTCAAAAATGATTCCCGCGTGCCCAGCCCCTTGACAATTTCCTGCCGCAGGGGTATACTAATAGTCAGAAAAGGGCGCTGCCCGGCAACGGCTGGCCCCCTTGTGTTAGGTTACAGAAGTAACCGCCCGCTTAGCAGGCAGGGGCGGTTACTTCTTTTTGTTGTTCATCCACTGGATGAACAGGTTGCAGACGCCGATGATGACGAGGCAAAGTGTCAAAACTTCTATCGTACTCATTGGACAGCCACCCCCTCTCGTCAAGACAGGGGGCAAAAGAAGCTGCCCCCTGAAAGGGAGCAAACCGCATACCGTATTGGCAGTGCCCTGGTTCTCCGTGGAAAACCACTTACAGGATAGCACAAATCTTGACAGAGCGCAACAAAAACAGCAGCGTTTCCACAAAAAATCGCCTTTACTCCGCCTTATGACAGAGGGTTTTTCCGCCGACATTACTTACAAGGCTGATTCAAAGAAATAACCAGAATTGCAAATTGCACATTGAATCACCCCTTTCCACTGCCGAATTTTTTAGCACTCAAAGCCCGAGACTGCTAAAAATTCATCTTTTATTCACAAATATGTCACACTTCCCGGCTATACTAAGGACAAATACAAAGCAGACCCCCGCCCCTTTTGGGCCGTGGGGTCAGGAAGGAAGTTGGACCATTATGACAAACAAACAGTTGACACAGAAATCCCAGGAAGCCGTCCAGGCCGCCCAGACCGTGGCGCTGGAGTACGGCAGCCCCCAGGTGGAGCAATCCCACCTGCTCTATGGCCTGCTGGACCAGGAAAACGGGCTGATTCCTCAGCTCATCACGGGCATCGGCCCCGACCCCGCCAGCCTGAAAGCCGCCGTCCGGGCGGAAATCGAAAAGCTGCCCAAGGTCTCCGGCTCCGGCCGGGAGCCGGGCAAGGTCTACATCTCCCAGGACATGGACAAGGCCCTGACCGCCGCAGACCGGGCCGCCGACCAGATGAAGGACGAGTACCTCTCGGTGGAGCACCTGCTGCTGGGTCTCATCGACGCGCCCGACCGGACGCTGAAAGGACTGTTCCAGCAGTACCAGCTGACCCGGGAGAAGGTGCTCACCGCCCTGAGCAGCGTCCGGGGCAGCCAGCGGGTCACCTCCGACAACCCGGAGGAGACCTACGACGCCCTGAAAAAATACGGCGCCGACCTGGTAGAGCGGGCCAGGAACAACCAGATGGACCCGGTCATCGGCCGGGACGACGAAATCCGGAACGTCATCCGCATTTTGTCCCGGAAAACCAAAAACAACCCCGTCCTCATCGGGGAACCCGGCGTGGGCAAAACCGCCGTGGTGGAGGGGCTGGCCCAGCGCATCGTCCGGGGCGATGTGCCCAAGTCCCTCCAGGACAAGACCATCTTCTCCCTGGATATGGGCGCGCTCATCGCGGGCGCGAAATACCGGGGCGAGTTTGAGGAGCGGCTGAAAGCCGTCCTGGGCGAGGTCAAGAAGTCTGACGGGCGCATCCTGCTCTTCATCGACGAGCTGCACACCATCGTGGGCGCGGGCAAGACCGAAGGCTCCATGGACGCGGGCAACCTGCTCAAGCCCATGCTGGCCCGGGGCGAACTGCACTGCATCGGCGCGACCACCTTAAACGAGTACCGCCAGTATATCGAGAAGGACGCCGCCCTGGAGCGGCGGTTCCAGCCGGTCATGGTGGCGGAGCCGACCGTGGAGGACACCATCGCCATTCTCCGGGGCCTGAAAGAGCGGTACGAAGTGTACCACGGCGTCAAGATTCAGGACAGTGCCATCATCGCCGCCGCCACTCTCTCCAATCGGTACATCACGGACCGGTTCCTGCCCGACAAGGCCATCGACCTCATCGACGAAGCCTGCGCCCTGATAAGGACCGAGATGGACTCCATGCCCACCGAGCTGGACAAAATTTCGAGAAAAATCATCCAGCACGAAATTGAGGAAGCCGCCCTGAAAAAGGAGACCGACAAGCTCTCTCAGGAGCGGCTGTCCACCATCCAGCAGGAGCTGGCCGACCTGCACAGCGACTTCGACGCCCAAAAAGCCCAGTGGGACAACGAGAAAAACGCCATTGGCCGGGTGCAGAAGCTCCGGGAGGACATCGAGGCCGCCAAGGGCGAGCTGGAGCTGGCCCAGCGCCAGCAGGACTACGGCAAAGCCGGTGAGATTCAGTATGGACGCCTGCCCGCCCTGCAAAAGTCCCTGGCGGAGGAAGAGGCCATCGCCAACGAGGGCCGGGAGCGCTCCCTGCTCCGGGATAAGGTCACCGAGGCGGAGATCTCCCGCATCATCGAGCGGTGGACGGGCATCCCCGTGTCAAAGCTCATGGAGAGCGAGCGGGAGAAGGTGCTGCACCTGGACGACACCCTCCACCAGCGGGTCATCGGCCAGGACGAGGCCGTCCAGCGGGTGACCGAGGCCATCCTCCGCAGCCGCGCCGGCATCCAGGACCCCGACCGGCCCATCGGCTCCTTCCTGTTCCTTGGCCCCACCGGCGTAGGCAAGACCGAGCTGGCCAAGGCCCTCAGCGAGGCCCTGTTCGACAGCGAAAAGAACATGGTCCGCATCGACATGAGCGAATATATGGAGAAATACTCCGTCTCCCGGCTCATCGGCGCGCCTCCCGGCTATGTGGGTTACGAGGAGGGCGGCCAGCTGACCGAGGCCGTCCGGCGCAAGCCCTACTCTGTGGTGCTGTTCGACGAGGTGGAAAAGGCCCACCCCGACGTATTCAACGTGCTGCTCCAGGTGCTGGACGACGGCCGCATCACCGACAGCCAGGGCC
>JAJQAS010000139.1 GCA_021203685.1 Clostridiales bacterium
CACCAAGGGTATTATCATGGGCCGGGCCGGTATCCGCCAGGCTTACGCCACCGGCAGAGGCCGGGTGACGGTCCGGGCCAGGACGGAGTTCGAGGAGTTCGGCGCAGGGCGCACCCGCATCATCGTCACCGAACTGCCCTACCAGGTCAACAAGCGTCAGCTCATCAAGACCATCGCGGAGCAGGTGAAAGACAAGCGGCTCCAGGGCATTTCCGACCTGCGGGACGAGACCGACCGAAACGGAATGCGCATCGTCATCGAGCTGAAAAAGGATGCCAACGCCCAGGTGGTGCTGAACAACCTGTTCAAGCAGACCTCCTTGCAGACCAACTTTTCCATCATCATGCTGGCGCTGGTGGACAACCAGAAGCAGCCAAAAATTCTCTCCCTGCGGCACATTCTGGATGAGTACATCGCCTTCCAGGAGGAAATCATCATCCGCCGCACCAAGTACGATCTGCGCAAGGCCCGGGAGCGCGCCCACCTGTTGGAGGGCCTGCTCATCGCCCAGGACAACATCGACGAGGTCATCCGTATCATCCGCAACAGCTACGACAACGCCAAACAGAACCTGATGGATCGCTTTGGGTTGGACGACGTGCAGGCCCAGGCCATCTGCGACATGCGGCTCATCGCTCTCCAGGGCCTGAACCGGGAGAAGCTGGAGCAGGAATATAAGGATTTGGAGGAGAAAATCTCCTACTATATCCGCCTGCTGGAGGACGAGGACCTGCTGCGACAGACCCTGAAGGAGGAGTTGACCGCCATCCGGGACAAGTACGGCGACGACCGCATCACCGAGATCCAGGACGTGGCCGAGGAGATCGACATTGAGGACCTGATCCAGGAGGAGGAGTGCGTCTTTACCCTCAGCCACAACGGGTATCTCAAACGCACCCCTGTCAGCGCCTACCGCATCCAGAAGCGGGGCGGCAAGGGCATCAACGACATGAACGTCCGGGAGGAGGACTATGTGGAGACCCTCTTCACCTGCTCCACCCACGACTATATCCTGTTCTTCACCGACCAGGGCAAGGTGTATATGAAGAAGGGCTATCAGATCCCCGAAGCCGGGCGCACCGCCAAGGGCATCAACATCGTCAACTTCATCTCCATCGCCCCAGAGGAGAAGGTCAAGGCCGTGCTCCACTTCCGGGAGTTCAAGGACAGCGAATATCTGATTTTTGCCACCAAAAACGGCACCGTCAAGCGGCTCTGCCTGAACGAGCTGAAAAACATCCGCTCCATCGGCATCCGCGCCCTGCATCTGGAGGAGGGCAACGAACTGATTTCCGTCCGCCGCACCCGGGGCGGCCAGGAGGTGCTGCTTGTTACCCGCAACGGTCAGGCCATCCGGTTTAACGAGGAAGATGTCCGCTGCATGGGCCGCACCGCCGTGGGCGTCCGGGGCGTCAAGCTCCGGGAGGGCGACCAGGTGGTGGGCTGCGAGATCGTGGGCCACGGCGAAGCCCTGCTCACCGTCACCGAGAAGGGCTACGGCAAGCGCACCCTCACCGGTGAGTACAGCCTCCAGAGCCGGGGCGGGTACGGCAACCGGAACTATAACATCACCGACAAGACCGGCCCGGTGGTGGGCAGCGCCATTGTCAACGACAGCGACGACGTGCTGCTCATCTCCGACGACGGCACCATTATTCGGATGTCCGCCAGCGGCATCAGCACGTATGGCAGAGTTGCCCGCGGTGTCCGCCTGATGAACGTGGAGGAAGGCTGCAAGGTCATCGCCCTGGCCAAAACCAAGATGGACGAAAACGGCGACGTGGCCGAGGCCGACCTCCAGGACAACAGCGAGAAGGACGCGGAGTAAATGAAAACTGTGACCCTCTATACCGACGGCGCCTGCTCCGGTAACCCCGGAGCAGGGGGCTGGGCGGCCATCCTGCTCTTCGGGGCGCACAAAAAAGAGCTTTCCGGCGGGGAGCGGGCCACCACCAACAACCGCATGGAACTGACGGCGGTCATTAAGGGCCTGGAGGCTCTGAAAGAGCCGTGCATCGTGGAGCTTTACTCCGACTCCAAGTATGTCATCGACGCGCTGGAGAAGGGCTGGGCCGTGGGCTGGCGCAGGCGCGGCTGGGTCAAGGGGAACAAAGAACCTGCACTGAACCCCGACCTGTGGGCGCGGCTGCTGGACCTGTGCGAGGTTCACAAGGTCAACCTCCACTGGGTCAAGGGTCACGCCAGCAACGAATACAACAACCGCTGTGACCAGCTGGCGGTGGCGGAGTGGAAAAAGCTGAAATGATTCCTCTAAGGAGCGCAACATGGACATTCGATTTGAAAACCGATACAAAGTCAACGAGCTGATGCTGCGGGAATACGTCTACAAGGTGGTCAGCCGAAACATTGTGCTGATGAGCGTGGGTGTGTTCCTGCTGGGGGCGGTGGTGTTGGTGGTGGCGACCGCCAACAAGGATTATCTCCTGCTGGGCGTGGCGGGGGTCTGCATGATCATTGCCGTGTTCGCGGGGATGCTGACCCCGCAGCTGGTGCTGCGGGAGATCCACGCCACCTCCGACCGGCTGAACAACGGCAAGAAGTGCGAAACGGTGGTGCGCTTCGGTGAGAAGATCACCATGGAGGAGGGTGCCACCTCCATGCAGTTCGATTACACGCAGATTACCAAAATCCACAATCTGAAGCACTCCTATGTGCTGATGCTGGGCAAACAGAACGGTATTATGCTCAGCAAAACGGGCTTTATGAACAATGATTTCAAGAAGTTCCGCCAGTTTATCCAGGAGAAAACCGGGAAAAAAGGGTGAAACCAAAACGAACCCCCGCCGGGGCCAGGGAAACCTGGTTCGGTGAGGGTCGTTTTAGTGTCAATTGATTTCCATAAATAAACAGCCCCACGTCCGAAGACGTGGGGCTGCACCTTGCTCGGTGGCAAGAAGTAGTTCTAAGAGACTAGGAAATTAGCCCAGCTCGGAGAA
>JAJQAS010000249.1 GCA_021203685.1 Clostridiales bacterium
TCTATTGAAGCTTTTCGCGGATGTGTTCAACTTGCACTTGCAATTTTCGAAAATGAAATTGTCTCTTCGCTGAAACAGGCGGGCTTCTCTAACGTCACCACACACAGAAATCAGGAGAAGCATTGGATCTGCTTTATTGCGGAGAAATAGAACAGGCAATGATGGAAATTGCCGCGAAGAACGGCAAAGAAAGGAGCATCAGCATGAAATACACAGGGCAATACTGGATGATGATAGTTCCGTTTATGAGAAGGTTGCTGGCGAAAAAGTATGGGCGCAAGGCCGCAAACGAATACATGACGAAAGCAAAGCTCATCTACCGGCAAATGCTGGCTCAGGCGGAGGACATCGGCGCAAAAAATCCCATGGCGCACAACGTCTATATGTCCTTCGTATTCATGGCTATCTGGAAAGCGGCTGACGGCACCATTACGCCGGATGATATGCGGGACATGACCAGGGAGCTGTTGGAAATGAAAATCGTCCGAACGGTCATGGGTAGCGGCCTGGATGTCAACAAGCCAGGGGATATGGACAGGCTGAACGAGAAATTCCATAAATGCGCAAGATGGGCGGAAGAACATCCGGAATATCGGGAGAAAACCTGGGATTTCCATTTTGACGACACACTTCACAAGTCCGGCATATACTATCATTTCACGAGATGCCCGTTAAATGATTATGCACGAGCCTACGGTTATCTGGAGATCCTGCCGGTGATGTGCGAGCTGGATCACCTGCTGGCAGGGCTATACCACGCCAGGCTCTATCGTGAGCAGACGCTGGCAGATGGTGGGACTGTTTGCGACTACTGGTTTGTGGGAGATCAGGAGCCGGAACAAATGTAGAGGAGATATTACGCAAAGAAAAAGAGATGGAGTGAAGACGTGATTCGACTGACAAACCTCACCAACGAAGAAATAAAAGCAATCGGCAGGAGCATCGGTGAGGTCTTCTACGATGAGGGCGAGGGAGCGTTTACTCAGTTAGCCCGCGAGGATGCGGTCAAAGCTCTTGAAATCATGACGGAGTGCTACTATCGCCTCGGCGTCCTCTATATGACCTCCGAACAGCAGGAGGGCTATCTTGCTTATTGGCGAAAGGGCGAAGCGAAGGGATGGGGCACGAAAATGGGGCGAGTGTCCCTTTATATGGCATGGCGGTTTCTGCGGGAGATTCCCTTTGGGTCACTGAAAAAGCTGCTTCCGCTGATGAGCAATCCGTATGAGAAGATATATCAAAAAGAGCCGGACTATGTGGTCATTTCTATGGTCGCTGTCCGACGGGAATTTCAGGGGCAGGGATTTTTGCGTGTGCTGCTGGAAGAACCGTTCCGCATCGCCCAGGAGCGGAATATCCCCTGTGTTCTGGACACGGACACAGAGCTGAAAGTGAAAAAGTACGTCTCCTGCGGCATGAAGAAAACGGCGGAAACGTCAATCAAGGGTGGTGGAACGATGTACACGATGGAGAGAGATTACAGAGATGAATAAAAAGATATGGGATATCTACGCCCCATTTTATGAGAAAGCTATGCGGGGCGACCGGAAGGCATACGGCCTGATGTATGAGCGCATCCCCCAGGTCATTCAGGACAAGGATGTGCTGGAGGTCGCCACAGGCCCCGGCCTGCTGGCAAAGCACGTCGCCCATGCCGCCCATAAAATGATTGCTACGGATTATTCCGATGGAATGATCAGAGAGGCGAAGAAGGGCAGCTATCCTGACAATCTCACTTTTGAGGTGGCGGATGCGGAGCATCTTCCCTATGCGGACGATTCCTTTGACGCGGTGATCATCGCCAACGCCCTGCACATTGTGCCGAACCCGGAGAAAGCGCTGGGGGAAATTGACCGGGTTTTGAAGGATGACGGGCTTCTGATCGCGCCGAACTTCGTAAACCATCAAAAAGGAGCCGTCAGCGCCATATGGTCGAAAATCATCCGCATCGCAGGCGTTAAATTTGAGCATCAGTGGAGTACAGCGGAGTACCGGGCTTTTCTTGAAGCAAACGGCTGGAAGGTCATGATGCTGCAGGAAATGCCAGCCCGTATCACGCTGGCCTATGCGGAATGCGTAAACAGCGATGCGCGGGAAGCGCTGCTTGGAATTCCTAAGTGAATCCGGCAATGCAAGCGCATTTCTCAAAGAAATACTATGCGAAAGTTAGCTAACGCAAACTATTTTCATAAATTCATAAAAAGGAGACAGAACACAATGAAACAGCAAAAAAAGATTTCACAGTCCACGATTCACCTCGGCACCCACGGAGAGAATTACGGAACGTGGATGTCGCATCCCGTATTTTACATGATGGGAGGCTTTGCGCTTGCGGCATTGATCCTTGCCGTTTTGTCGTTTACGGTTTTCCATATCACTGCCCTTGGGGTCATCTTTATTGTTATCCTGATCGCGTTGATTGCCTTTATCGGCTGGATGGAATGGATACGCAGGCAGTATGCTTTTGGCGGCGGCGGAATGATGGAGAAGGGGCATCAGACCATGCTCTCGCTGTTGGACTATGACGGAAACGGAACGCTGCTGGAGGTTGGCTGCGGTTCCGGCCCTTTAAGCATTCGTGCCGCTCTGACATGGCCGCAGACAAAGGTGGTCGGAATCGATTATTGGGGCGCCGTGTGGGATTACAGCAAGCAATTGTGCGAGAAAAATGCCGCGTCCGAGGGCGTCGCATCCCAGTGTACGTTCCAAAAAGGTGACGCCAACAAGCTGGATTTTGCGGATGAAACTTTTGACGCCGTGATCAGCAACTATGTGTATCACAACATCATGGGTTCCGATAAGCAGGAACTGATTCTGGAAAGCCTGCGGGTTTTGAAAAAGGGCGGCGTGTTCGCTATAAACGACTGCATGAAGCCAAAAATGTACGGGGATATGGAGGCGTTTGCCCAGAAGCTGCGGGACATGGGTTATCAGGAAGTGCGGCTGGTGAATATGT
>JAJQAS010000224.1 GCA_021203685.1 Clostridiales bacterium
ACCTATAAAAGGGCATACACAAACCTATTTGTCCTTGACATGGGGTACACTTTACTGATTCAGTAAGGAGGAAGAGAACAATGGCTAATATGTGTCCCACCAAGACTCCCATGCCCACTCAGGAGCCTGATGTCCGCAACAAGAATTTTGAAGAGGTAGCCACCGGCTACACGCTGGAAATGGCCCAGGGCGAGGCCGAGCGCTGCCTGCACTGCAAGAATATGCCCTGCGTCTCCGGCTGCCCGGTGAACGTGCATATCCCCGATTTTATTAAGAAAATCGTAGACGGCGACCTGGAGGGAGCCTACCAGGTCATTTCCTCCACCAACGCCCTGCCCGCCATCTCCGGCCGCGTCTGCCCCCAGGAGAGCCAGTGCGAGAGCAAGTGCGTCCGGGGCATCAAGACCGAGCCTGTGGGCATTGGCCGCCTGGAGCGGTTCGTGGCCGACTGGCACCGGGAGAACGTGGAAGAAAAGGTGGAAAAACCCGCCTCCAACGGCCATAAGGTGGCTGTGGTGGGGTCCGGCCCCTCCGGCCTGACCTGCGCGGCGGACCTGGCCAAGCAGGGCTACCAGGTGACGGTGTTCGAGGCGTTCCACACCGCAGGCGGCGTGCTGGTCTACGGCATTCCCGAGTTCCGTCTGCCCAAGGCCATCGTCGCCGGTGAGGTGGACAAGCTCAAGGCCCTGGGCGTGGAAATCATGACCGACATGGTCATGGGCAAAGTCCTCTCCATCGACGAGCTGATGGACGACATGGGCTACGAGGCTGTGTTCATCGGCACCGGCGCGGGTCTGCCCCGGTTCATGAACATCCCCGGCGAGGGGCTGGCTGGCGTCTGCTCCGCCAACGAGTACCTGACCCGCATCAACCTGATGAAGGGCTACCTGCCCGAATACGACACCCCGGTCATCCAGTCCAAGGCGGTGGCCGTGGTGGGCGGCGGCAACGTGGCGATGGACGCCTGCCGCTGCGCCAAGCGCATGGGCGCGGAACACGTCTACATCGTCTACCGCCGGGGCGAGGTGGAAATGCCCGCCCGGAACGAGGAGATCGAGCACGCCAAGGAAGAGGGCATCGAGTTCCTGACCCTGTGCAACCCGGTGGAGATCATCGGCGGCGTGCGGGAGGACGGCAAGCCCTCCGGCCGCGTGGCGGGCTGCAAGTGCATCCGCATGGAGCTGGGCGAACCGGACGCTTCCGGCCGCCGCCGCCCCATCGAAGTCCCCGGCAGCGAGTTCGTGCTGGACGTGGACACCGTCATCATGGCCCTGGGCACCTCTCCCAACCCCCTCATCCGCTCCACCACCCCCGGCCTGGAGGCCAACCGGCGGGGCTGCCTGGTGGTGGGCGAGGATGACGTCTCCACCACCCGCACCGGCGTGTTCGCCGGCGGCGACGCCGTCACCGGCGCGGCCACGGTCATTTTGGCGATGGGCGCGGGCAAGAAGGCGGCTGCGGCGATGGATAAGTATATTCAGAGCAAATAAGCTATTAGCCGTTAGCTGTTAGCTGTTCGTCAGGTACTGTCAGTCTAAAGCGAACAGCGAAAAAGAATGTCGAGAGTGAAACCACAAGTTAAGAGCTAAAAGCCCATATTAGGGGGCAGGGCGGAAGTCCTGCCCCTTTTTGCGTTCCTGGGGCGTGTAAAGTTCCCTTCCCGTCAGAAACAACCCGCCTTTTTTGTGCGTTATCTGTGGACTTTGTGAATTGACCGAAAAGAAAAAAGTGATAAAATACAAATAAAAAAGGCGGAAAACGAGGGAAGAAAAATGTTGAACGAACAAAATTCCAACCGATTCTGCGCCCTGCGGCGCAGTGTCATCGCGCTGGACTATCAGAAGCTGAACCCGGAGCAGCGGGAGGGCGTCCTGACCACCCAGGGGCCGCTGCTGCTTCTGGCAGGGGCGGGCAGCGGCAAGACCACCGTCCTCATCAACCGCATCGCCAACCTCATCAAGTACGGCCAGGGCAGCGACTCCGCCGAAGTCCCCGACTGGGTGACGGAGGAGGACGTGGCCTTTCTGGAGGAATATCTGCAAGCTCCCAACGAGGCCGACCGCTCCCGTGCGGAGATGCTCTGCAAGCTGCGCCCGGCGGCCCCCTGGTCCATCATCGCCATCACCTTCACCAACAAGGCGGCGGGGGAGTTGAAAGCCCGGCTGGAGGCCATGCTGGGGCCGGAGGGCCAGGACGTGTGGGCTTTCACCTTCCACTCCGCCTGCGTCCGCATCCTGCGGCGGGACATCGACAAGCTGGGCTACCGCACCGCCTTCACCATTTACGACACCGACGACTCCCTCCGGGTCATCAAGGAGATTTTGAAGGCCCAGAACGTGGACGACAAAATGTTCCCGCCCAGACTGGTGCTCAGCCACATCTCCAAAGCCAAGGACAACATGCTTTTGGCGGCGGACTACCTGGACGAGAGCCAGAAGTCCGGCGACATCCGCCTGATTCAAATCGGCAAAATCTATGTGGACTACGAAAAGCGGCTCCGGGAGGCCGATGCGCTGGACTTCGACGACCTGATCCTCCAGACCGTCCGGTTGCTCCAGTCCAGCCAGGAGGCGCGGGACTACTGGCAGCGGAAGTTCCGCTATGTGCTGGTGGACGAGTACCAGGACACCAACCACCTGCAATATCTGCTGGCGGCGCTGCTGGCGGGAGAGCGCAAAAACATCTGCGTGGTGGGCGACGATGACCAGTCCATCTACCGGTTCCGGGGAGCCACCATCGAGAACATCCTGGACTTCGAGAACCAGTACAAGGGGGCGCGGGTCATCCGGCTGGATCAGAACTACCGCTCCACCCAGAACATCCTGGAGGCCGCCAACGCCGTCATCCGCAACAACACCGGGCGCAAGGGTAAGAACCTGTGGACCCAGCACGAGGGCGGCGACAAGGTCAAGCTCTACACCGCCATGAACGAGAACGACGAGGCCC
>JAJQAS010000235.1 GCA_021203685.1 Clostridiales bacterium
TTGCCTCTTGACAAAGGTCATTACATATCAGATGATACGGAAAAAATCGGGGAGACCCCTCAAATTTGTCACTTCTGCATTTTTACAGGAGGACAACAAAAAAACTGCAAAAATGCAGGATGAGCTATAGAACAAATGTATTATATTCTTTTGCAGAGGTAGCGACCTTCTGTACAATAATGATAAGGCTGGACATCGCATTGAAATATATTCCACAAACAAAGAGAGGGGGAATCGGTATGGCAGAGTATTTACCTGGCGACATTCGGCAACGGATTCGTGACCTGCTGGCAGAGCGCCAGATGTCCGTCGCAGAGCTGGCGTAGAAGGTGGGTTGTGACGAGACAACTTTAGGGCGGTTCATCCGGGGCGACACCAAAAAAATCGGAGACCAGACCATCACCCGCATTGCGGGGGTGTTCTGCGTCTCCACGGATTTCCTGTTGGGCGTGACAAACATCCCAGGCCGGAAAAATTATGATATTGAGGAACTGGGGCTATCCGTCGCCGCAGCTAAAAATCTTTACACCGGCAAGGTCAACCCCAGAATGGTCAATCTGCTGTTGGAAAATGACCGCTTCGCCTATCTGACCACCCTGCTGGCCCGGTATCTGGACGAGGACTTGTCTGCGGGCATCGCCGCTCAGAACCAATTGTTTAACTCTGTCAGCAGCTTGCTGACCGGTTATGCCAGGACTGGCCCGGAGGACCGACAGGCGGCGCTGGAAACAGCGCAGACGGTGCGCAGCGCCAAGCAGCCGCCTACCATCGCAGACACCAATGCGCTGCAATCTGTCTTTCTGCAAGTCGTTCACGAACTGATACGGGATAGCGCAACCAACCGGCAGGAGGCGCAGGCGCTGACGAAGGACGTGGCAGAGGAAGTGTTCTCCAATTTAAAAGGGACAGGACTCCTTTGACCCCCACTCAGTCACGCCGGAGCAGATGGTGGACGCCATCCTGCAAACGGTGGACGGTGATTTGCCCACCAAACAGAGATCGTTCCTGCGGAAAGCGCTCCTGCTGTTTTTCCCCAGGCGGGAGCCGGTGAACCGGGATGACCAATGAAGAACTGTGTGCTCTGGCGCAGCACGGGGACCGGGACGCACTGAACCGATTAGTGGAAGTCAACCTTCCCTTTGTGCGGGCAAGGGCCTATGAACTGGCGCAGTCATACGGGTTTCTGGGCGTGGAGGTGGACGATTTGATTCAGGTGGGCTGTATGGGATTGCTCCGGGCGGTTCCGACCTTCACGCCGGGGAGAAAGGTCACGTTTCTTTCCTATGCTGGCTCTGCCATTCGGAACGCCATGCTGGACTTGGTTCGGGAATATCAAAATCGGATTGAGAACTGTTTCTATTATGATGAGAGCTTTCCCTTTCGCTTCTGTCCCCTTGGGGAACAGGGGGAGGAGGACGATGTCTTTACAGTTCCGGCAGACGAGATTGAGGACAAGGCCACGCTTTCCCCGGAGCAAATCTGCCTGAAACGGGAAACCGTGGAGGAGGTGCGGACTGCCCTCCGCAGCACCCCGCCACGAGAGCAGACCTACCTTCGGTACCGCTTCGGCTTCGAGAACGGGCAGGAGCATTTTCTGAAAACAGCGGCAGTTCATTTTCATCTCAGTGAAAGCAGGGCGAGAAAAACGGAACAGCGTGGGCTGGAGATGGTGCGGGAGGCATTGCCGTGGTGAACATGCAGCTTTTCTTCCCTCCGGGAACGTGACTGGCCGTTTTGTATATCCCTTTTGCGGCCCCGGCGCTGCCGCTCTGTTGCGGGAAAAATTCCCTCCACTGCACGTCAGCGCCTACATACGAACAGGGTAGAATTTCTCAAATGTAGCACAAATCTTCCCTGTTCTGCCGGTGCCGGAAATGGTCTGTCCAGTAAGGCAACAGTCCCTTTCCGCCGCCGGCGGCCGCAAAAGGTATAACACACTAGACTTTGCAAGCCAAAGTCGTGTGCCAGGGGGACGCTGTCCCCTCTGGATACCCCTGCAAAAGGGTGTTCCGCACCCCTTTTGAAACCCAGCGCCAAGGGGCTGCTCGCCCCTGTGGAACCCCCGCCAGAAGAGGCGCTGCCTCCTCTGGACACCTCCGCAGCTTATGATTTGCTTCTCTGTTTTGCAATGCAATAAGTGATACAAACCAGAGAGAAAATCATAAGCTGTTTCATCGGGGATACCCCCGCTGTTTTTCCAATCCCATCTGTTTCCTCTCAGTGCAATTTCCTTCCCGTTTTTTGCAGCATTTTATTCCCTCCCCGCACCTTGCTTTTCTCGGTCATAAACAGTACAATAAATGATGAATTCTTGCCTTATCGTTCCACGCAGAGGAAGGAGTGACCGCCGCCATGAATCAGCGGACAAACACCATCATTCATATGCTCAACGACGCAAAAGAGCCGCTGAGTTTGGCGGAGCTGGCGACCCATTTTCAGGTCTCCCAGCGCACCATCCGCAACGACCTCAACGAGATCAACGCCACCCTCCAGCAGCACCAGTTGAAAACGCTAACGCTGAAAGGCGGGCGCGTCCTCCTCCCGGACGACTTCGACCAGTCCATCCCACTGCTGGTGTCGGGAGATTTCTACACTTATAAGCTGTCCAGAGAGGAACGAAAGCTGGTGGCCGCCGCCATTTTGGTCAATGCCACCGGGTACGTCACCCTCTCGGAAATCGCCGACCACCTTTTTGTCAGCAGGGCTACCATCATCAACGACCTGGATTCCATCAAGGCGTATATTCAGCAGGCGGGGCTGGAGGTCCAGTCCCATGCCAGCCGGGGCCTCCGGGTGGAGGGACCGGAAAGCGTTAAGCGCTTTTTCCTGCTGGAACTGCTGGCCCCTGGCGCGCAAGAGGGCCGTGAAGTGCAGCAGGACGTGGTCTCCAACCTGGTCAGCGTCCAGGCGGGCAACCGGGTCATCA
>JAJQAS010000097.1 GCA_021203685.1 Clostridiales bacterium
TTCTATTATAGCATATTTCGAGGGATGCGTGAGATTAAATCAGAGGTTCCCTAAAAGTGCAGCGTCCAGCCGGAACAGAGTCAGCGTAGAAGGGGTCGATCATATAACCGTTCACAGAGGCGTCGTCTACGCTGAACATCACTTCTGTTTCAGTGTTATTTTCCAGATACAGATTGACGGTGTAGCCCCAGATGTCATCGTACTCATATCCAGTCACAATGACAGTCACATCATCCGTGTCAACAAGCACCGTGTCCGTGTCCTGGGCTTCCCGCTCAAATGCAACGGCGTTTTCCTCGCCATACGGATACACATGGACGGTTTCATATGCTACGTCATCTTCGTTCCAGTCATCGCTGTTATAGACGCGGAACGTCAGCTCGATGTCGGTATAATCAACGATTCCGTTTTCCTCAAGTGTGCTGTCCGAAAAACTGATTTCTTCGTTGGCCTTTTTCCCTGCGGCCACTTCGGATGCAAACAGCGGGTCACTGGCGACGCCGTTGACGGATGCGCTTTCAACAGAGAACATATAAGTTTTATCTGACGACTTGTTTTCCAGTTCTGCATTGAGCGTGTAGCCCCACAGATTATCCGGGTCTATGCCGGTGAGTTTAATGACACACTCATCGTTTTCCACCACGACTAGTTCTTCAAAGGTGGCCTCCTGCTGTTCATCGGCGGTTGCCGTTTCCTCGTCCTCATTTTCCACTGTGCTGGTATCAGACGATTCGATTTCGGTCTCCGCAGCATAGGAACTGTCGGCATCAGTTTGTGCCTCCGAAGAAGTAGAACTGCTCCCACAGGCAGCGAGTGAGAGCGCCAGCGAGAGCGACAGAAACAGGGTCAAAATCTTTTTTATTGCAATTTCCTCCTCAGGCCGTTTATCTATAGCCGTTCTTTTGAGGAAATCATAGCAGTCCGAATCCCAAAAGACAACCCCCCAAAATGGGGGGAAACCGCAGTTTTCAGTGAAAAAAGCAAGTCAATCTACATAGGAAACGCTTTTCAGCGGCTCCATATCGTGGGCGAGCAGCAGATCGTTCACATCAGCAATCTCGTATATCTCCCGGTTTAGAGCGATCATCAGGACAGCGTCTCTGGGAACTCTTGGATACAGTTCTGACATCCCGTAGAGCTTCAACGCTCGCTGTGTTTCCTTCAATGTAAGCTTTGACGCAAAGCACAGTCGGAGAATGTAATCCCGTTGCTTGGTGTTTTTCTCCTGAGTCAGCAGCCGATAACCATATCGGTCTGACAGCTCGGCACGCTCAAAGACCTCCCGCTGCGTCAGATTCTTTTGCTTTATCAGCGTTCGCATATAGCGGGAAAAGGGCCGCTCCTCGGAAATCAGGTTGCTTTGATATGCGTCAAGATAATCGTCAATGTTTTCCGGGTCCATCCGCTTCAATACCTGTTCTAGTGCGTCGGTTGAGTTCTGTTCTGTGGGCTTCATGGTTTTCTCTTTTCTCCTGTGCGAAAAAGTGGTATACTCATTCTATAAGATTTCAAGGGCAATGAATGGGGGGAATCACAGTGAATCTATCCGATGAACTGGCGTTGTCTTACTACAAAACAGTGGCGGATATTGATACCGGCCATTCTGTTCAGCTGGTTCAGCACATCGAGACGAAAAAGTTTTTTGTCAAAAAGCACCTTACGGTCTATCACCTGGACATCTATCAGGCGTTGCAGGCCGCTCCCATCCGCAACACCCCTCGCATTTTCCTGCTTGCGGAAGACGAGACCGGCTTGACCATCATTGAGGAGTACCTGCCGGGGGACACTCTGCAAGAGCTAGTTGAGCGGGATGGCCCTCAGACGGAGGAACAGGTCCTAAACTACACGCTCCAACTCTGCCAAATCGTTTCCGATTTGCACCATCGGGAGCCACCCATCATTCACCGGGACATCAAACCCTCTAATGTCATCCTCTCGCCGGATGGCGTCATCAAGCTGCTGGACATGAACGCGGCCAAGTACGTGACGCCCAGTCAGACCCGCGACACGATGCTGATCGGTACGGCGGGCTTCGCTGCTCCAGAGCAATACGGGTTTGGCCCGTCTGGTGTGCAGAGCGACTTGTTCGCCGTTGGGGTGCTGATGAACGTATTGGCAACCGGGGGACTTCCCGCGGAGCGGAAGGCAGAAGGCAAGCTGGCCCCCATCATTCAGAAATGTATCGAGTTGGACCCGGCGAATCGTTACGGCAGCATAGATGATTTGCAGACGGAACTGGCCCAGCTCCAGGCGAAAAGCGGAAACAAAACTGCAACGGACAAGGAGCAGACCTGGAGGCGATCCTTGCCGCCGGGATTCCGCAGCGGCTCTGTCACTCACATGGCGATTGCCGTGATCGGGTACGCCGCCATTATCTTTGTGGGCTGGTGTATGGAGTTGGAGAACACAACACCCTTTGCCCTGACGCTCAACCGCCTCGCGGTGATTTTGATCGAGCTGGCGGTGCTCTTTTTCTCCGCAGACTATCGCGGTATTCAGGCCCGCTTGCCGCTGACCAGGAGCAAAAACCGTGTAGTTCACCTCGTCGGTATCGCCTTCTATGACATAGTCATCGCCTTTATGCTGTTTATGATTCTAATTATCTTCGACTCCGGGTTATAAAAGCGATTTCTCTCACAGCACAGGCGGCTCCTGCCTTTGGGAGCCGCCTGTGTGCGTTTGTGCGGCTTGCCCGAAACCACCGGGACAGCTCATGGACCGGCCAGAAATTTCTCAATCACCGGTGCGATTGCCACTGCATTGGCGCCAACTTCGAGTGCTTTTCCAACCGCGCTTGTGAACGATTGGAAGATATTCTTTCCCTTTTTCGTCCCATTCTCTACTTCGGCCACCAGTTCCTGTACCGCTGGCTCCTGATTTATCCGCAGGGTTTCCAGCAGGTTCATTAGAGCTTTCGCCGTTTTCTCATCGCGGCTCCAGGTAGTCGAGGAACTGCTGCAACAGCTTCTTTGCGTCCTCTGTGGTATTGTGGTTGACGGTGGAACCATAATTTTGGTCGCCGTGAAAATCTCCGCTGAAATTGTTGGTTATGTTGTATGCAATATATTGTTCCGACATAGGTCGCTTTTCCTCCTCCGCTTTTTCCTGCTCCGCGGCAACCTTGTCCATGTCAAAAGCAGCGCCTAAAATCTCATCGACCCGGTATTCCTCCAGCTCGCCGCCGTCCACTGAGTACAGGGCGGAGATGTTTCTGTCCTTCGCCTTCAATACTGCCGACACCGGGAAGTGGGCGATTTGCTTGTTCTTCTGCATGACAATGACATCTTCCGCTTCCAGATTCAGGTCCGTGTTGATGTTACGGAGTTCGTTGCGCAGAATCTCCAACAGCGCCCAGGGCTTCCGCCCATCTTTTGCGTAAGCGTTAATCTCCAGCGTGGAAGATTCCTCCCGCAGATAAATGGCTGCATGGAACCTGTCAAAATCGTGAGAAAGCTCCATCCCGCCGTTCCACGCCTGCTCCAGCAGGTGGTTAGCCTTGCAGAAAATCATCAGCCGGTGGAGGACAGTGTCCGGAAGGTACTCATACTGCATCTCATAGGTCACATGGCTGTCCCAGCCCGCGGTCTGGGGTGCTTTTTCCCATTTATCCGGGCAGAGGGCGGGGATAAACTCGGATTCCTCGTCCATCGGATAGGAGAGACGGAACTTTCGCATGACCTCTAAAATATAAGTGTAATCTAACATCGCTTTTCTCTCTGTATTCGGCGCGCTCTCCCCATGTCCCATTAAGTAGTCTTTCAAAATCAACTCGATTCCCTTGCGGGGGAGAGCCCCTCGCTGCGCAAAAGCGCCGCCATGATTAATCAGCCGATAAACCGCGTCGAACAGCCATTTGGGACTCAGCACCTGGTAGTTCTCCAACTCCTGTCCGCTGGTCTTGTCAGTGTGGTAGCTGAAACAGACCCCCAAATCGTTGAACCACTCCAGCAGCCAGCCGCAAATTTGAGGGTCGGTTTCGCCGCTGTCTTTGCACAGCCGGAGGTAATCCTCCTTGCTGATATACGGCGTTTCCTCCGCCTGTTTTTCCAGCAGAACAGTGCGGATGTTGGCCCAACTTTTGGGAAACTCCATCCCACAACTGTCCAATAGGCTGGCCTGCTCCACAATGCCTCTGGTCAGGGTGTTGAAGCGTTCTTTGTCAGAGCCTTTGGCGGAATAGGTGATAATTTTTTTGACATTTGGGAACTCCTCCGCCAACAGTTCCCCGTTGACGCCGCTGATGCCTTCGTCGGTGTCCCACAGGTTCACCGCCAGAATGACGGGGCAGTTTGGGGCGAAGCTCTCGATGGTTTTCAGCCAATACCTGGCCCGCTGGGTACGGTTCCCGGCCCGGTTGCTGACCATCACCACATAGCAGGTGCGGCCGGTCAGGAAACAGCGGTGCATGGCGTGCATAATTTCCTGCCCACCGAAATCCCAGATGCGGAGACCAACATCTTGACCGTTGTAAGTGGTGCGATAGAAAGAAACGTCGATACCCGCTGTCAGCTCGGTGGGATAGTTTCCTGGCTCACCGCCGTTTAGCAGACGTTTGATGGTGCGGCTCTTGCCCACGCCGCCGTCCCCCAGGAAAATGACCTTGGCATCGTTAATGGTGACTTTGGACGCGTCGTAGTAGGCTTGAATCAGCTCGCGGGGTTGGTGGAACATGCTGATAGGTTGGGTGGAGAGGGTGGTGTTCCAAAGGTAAACCCCTTTATTGCTGGTTTGTCGCTCTGGGAAAAACTCTAAGCAAAGAGTCAAAATGCTTTTGGGGATATTTTGTAGATGTAATGCCGACAGGTCTAAATGTTCCAAGTTTGTCAAATTGCCGAGAGAATTTGGGAGCGTCTTGATGTTAGATCCCAAAAGAATGAGCGTATCTAAAGCCTTTTTGCCTCTTACTGTAGTTACCATTAAATATACCTCTCGTGGTATCAAAGATTCTTGTTTTCTATTGTAGCAAATACACGTTTTTTTTGTAAAGGAGAACGGGCATTTTTTACAAAGAATAGAGTCGTAATCTAGGTGATTCCATTGATATTGTCGATAATTAAATTCCCATACATAGTGAACCTCATCTGTAGAGCCAGCTAAAGCTTTCAATATATCTGTTATATTCCGTTATAATACTATAAATAGAAGTTTTATTCAAATGCCTTTGAAATTATATGCGGTACAATATAATAAAAGGCGGTGGGGCAGTTGAATGAACACGATTTCTCTGTCAGGCTGATGAAACTTCGTGAGCAGAAAGGTGTTTCTGCCCGTGAAATGAGCCTGTTTCTGGGGCAAAATCCCGGCTACATCAATAATATTGAAAATGAGAAGGCAATGCCGTCTATGAAGGTTTTCTTCTCCATCTGCGACTATTTTGACATCTCGCCCCACGAGTTTTTTGATGTTGAGACAGAGGCACCTTACCAGACGCAAGAAATCGTATCCAATTTGAATAGATTGAACCAGGAGCAGCGTGGAATTATTTCCGCCGTTATCAAGGAAATGATTCGATAAGTTGTGTCGTTGCCAAGCAGTTTTGAGGAGAAAGAGCGATGGAGAAACAGGAAGAAAAGGAAGTCCTGCAAGCATTAAAGAAAAGTCAGGTATCGGAGGAACTCATTTCCCAAGTCGTGCTCGACATGGACACAACCGCCGCGTTGTCCACCATCCTGGAGCGAACCACTGGCGACTTCACAATAGAGGAATTGGTTTCTGTTACGGCGGGGATTGCTATGGAGTACCACGATGCCGACAGCGTTATTTTCATCACCATCGACAACGACCTGACGGCTGCGGAGTGCCTCTTTGAGACGCATCGGGCCGTTTTTTTCACCGCTTTGCGGCACCGGCCCCATGTATATGGACGAGTACCCGGCGCTGTTAAAGGTGCTGATGCGGGCGCTGCTGATGGCTGTGGAGGCGAAAGGTTTTATTTCCGCACAGAATATCCTCCCTATGCTGCCGAGTGGCTCCAGAGAGTACAAGAGGATGAAGCAAATTGGGCTGGAATCCATCATGGGGGTCAAATACGGAAAGAGCGAGCACCAGTTTATAGCAGTCATCAACCCCCGCAAATATGGAAAAGAGGGCGACATTCTTCGCCTGTTGGCTCGTGTGGTAGATTCTGAAATCGACAGGCTGGGCCTGCCAAATATGGGAGAAGGGTTTTCGTTCGGCGCAGGAAAACTTGCGAAGAATGAAGTTTATGTCAAGTTGCTAAACGCTTTTGAACTGCATACAAGGAAGGGCGTTCTTACCGAGGAGGACATTACGAGGAACCAGGAGATCATCTTCCTGACCGTGTTGCTGATGAAGCAGGACGAAGGAATGATTCCTGCAACGACACCTCTCCATATGCTTTGGGAGGACCCGGAGGTTCTCTCCGAACCGGAACGGACGTTGAAAAATTTGAGCTATCGTGTCAACAAGAAATTAAAACTGCTCTTTCCCAGATGAGACTTCCTGGATATCAAAAAGAAAAGCTAGATGGTCAGCCGAAAGTATAATATCACAACGGGCTTAGAACGCTTTTCCTATATGGTTCGAGATGCCGAGGGTGTTACAAACCCAAAAGCGCGGTTGGAACGATATTTGAAGGCACTGGATGACTTCTCTGGTATCGTATTGCCCCAGCAGGATCACCAGGCAATTAAGTTCGTCACCGAAAAATATGAGAGTGCCAGAAAGCAAGCGCAAAACGAATGTCTTTCGCTGATGTTCGAGTTGGGCGACTACACCAGGATGGCAGAGTATATCCGAACGATTTCCGTTTCGAGGACGATGGACGGAGAACTGGTGTATTGGAAAGCTATGATGTGTATCGGTATGGGACAGTATCCACAAGCGAGGGAATTACTGGAAGAAAACAAGGCTTACTTGTCAGAAACGCAAATTAACGATGTAAAGTGCAGAATTTTGGCCAAAACGTGAGAAAAAGGGCGAGTATGCAAAAAGTATGCTGAGAGGATGCAGAAAGTATGCAAATAGTATGCTGAAAAGATGTTGAAAGTATGTTGAAAGTTTGTGGATTTCCCAAAATGCCTCCTGTATAATAGGTTGTGACATGGGAAAACCACTGTGCAGCACAGGGCTGGCTCCCATAGGAAAAACAGGGGGTTAGACCAGTGCAGGAAGCAAAGGAGCTAGTTTCTTTGTTTATCTCATTCTGCCCGGTGTGCGGTACAAGGCTCATCTGTGGCGAGGCCGTCAAAAAGGGCCTGCAACAGTGCGACAGGTGCAAAAACTTCTGGGTGATTGAGATAAGCGAAGGCGACGTACATGTGAAACAGGCACCGAAGGGGTATCACAGGATGATTGCTTTTTAAGAGAGTGCCACAGTAAAAACTGAATAGAGTGAGACATACTGTGAGCATCGTCGAATCGGGCTGGAACCCCCAGGGACGGAAATCAGAAGTCAAAAGTTTGTTAGTAAGGGCTGTACCTGTCTATGAGCGGACGAGCCCGGCAGACGGAAATGCAATTCCACAGGAGAATTGCGCCCTCTGCCGGACTTGTTTTTTGTCTCTAACGGCCCTATGTCTGTATGTCTGCCAATTTGCTGCCTCCATTCAGAGTTGCTTTTCCGCAACATGAATGGAGGCTTTTATGTTTTACAACCAAGTTGAAATCGGAGCAAGGATAAAGGAAGTACGCAAGAAAAGACATTACACGCAAGAGAACATGGCGGAAAAGTTAAATATTAGCCTTGAGCACTTTCGGGCTGTTGAATCCGGGAGGCGGAGCTGCTCCGTTGATTTTCTGATTAGCATATCTGTAATATTTGGAATCTCTCTGGATTATTTGCTGTTAGGAAAAACGGCACCGCCAGAAATCGAACAAATTAAAAGAGAAATCCAGGATATTGTCATTCGATTGAACGAGCTTCAGATGATTATGTAGGTGTTGGCTGTTGGTTGTTGCTAACCGGTCGAGTTACGACCGGTAAACCGGTCTTACTGCGCTCTCCTGGCAGTCGGTTTTTGCTGTTACAATTTACTTGCGCCAAGCAAAAAAGGCACAACCTGCACCTTTACAACTGAATATCAGCACACAGGTACGTTCCTGCTGTGACGAGCCACATCAGCGGTACGCCGTGACCCGGATTCTATCCGGCAGCGATTCCTACCGGCTGTGACAGTCGCCTCGCAACCGACTCGGCCACGACCCACAGCAGGGATAATGATACTTCTGCCCAGCCACAGCCCTGGCCCGACAGCCGGGATCAAGCAATGGGGGCAGCTTAATGGAAAAGGGGTGAAGCCCATGGAGCTGCGCGAACAGCCGCCTGTGTTATTCCCGCAGACTCTGGGGTGTCGTGGACAAATAAGAGTTCGTCATAAAAAATTGGGAGGACTGCTGCACCGGCAATGGTCTGGCAGTCCTCTTTTACATCGGAAACCGATGAATCATAAACAGAAACGAGATGAGAAAAATGCTGAAAATTGACCCGGAATTTGCCGACCAGATTCCGCCTCTCACAGAGGAGGAGTTTCGGCAACTTGAGGCCAACATTCTGAGCGACGGAGAGGTTATCAACCCCATCCTCGTCTGGAACGGCGTAATTGTAGACGGCCATAACCGCTTTCGTGTTCTGGAACTGCACCCGAAGGTTCCGTACAGGATCTTTGAGAAGCAGTTTTCAGACCGCAGCGAGGTGGTGGCCTGGATCTGCAAGAACCAGCTTGGACGGCGGAACCTAACCCCGGTACAGAGAAAATACCTGATTGGTAAACAATACCGAGCGGAGAAAGCAGCCCGTAGCGCAAGCGATGGGTTCCGAGGGAACAGGTATACGAGTTTAGTAAATCCTCAAAATGAGGATTTACTAAAAGCCGGGCGCACCTGTGACAGGATTGCGAAAGAAAATCATGTGAGACACAGCTACGTTGAACGTGCTGGGCAATATTCCAGTGGTGTGGACGCTGCCGAGGAAGCCGTCCCCGGCACCCGGCAGGAAATCCTCTCCGGCAAAATCTGCCCGGTGGATGCGGCAGTGCAAGCCATCGCCCAGGCCCCGCCAGAAGAACGGGAGGCCCTTGCCAACCACCTTCGAGACCCGGAGGTACAGCGGCGAGGCAGGCTCCGGTCAGAAGTAAAACGGACACAAACGGAGAGACAACCGGAAGGGCCCGACCAGTCAGAACCGTTCGACGATGAGAAAGAAGCCGCCCCGGTGACGAAGGTCAGCCGCAAGCAAATCATGGAAATCTACAACAGTATGTTGAACTCTGACGGCATCACCACCGAGGACGACGTGGTTCTGGATATGCAGGACGCCATTGACACCTTGATTTTCCGCTGGAACAAGTGTCTGGAGCTGAACCCAGACATTGCAAAAGTGGCGACTTTTTGCAGCCGTATCAAACAAATCGCAAAAGAAGGTATCCACTACTTACAGAAATTCTAGGAGGGAAAAATGAAACCTGTGGAATGTCCGTATGAGATCATGCTGCTGAACTCGCAGCAACTGATTATCCCGAAGGACTATCAGCGCCGTTTGCAGCCCAATCGCGTGGACGCCATCGTCTCCGACTTCGATGAGCGCATCGCCAACGAGCCGAAGGTGAGTTGCCGTAACGGACGCTACTATGTGTTCGACGGTCAGCACACCATCGACGCCCGCGTCGCCAAGAACGGAGGCCGTTCCCTGCCCATCCGGTGCAAGGTCTATTACGGCATGGCGGAGAGCGACGAAGCCCTGCTGTTCGCCAAGCAGACTGGAGCTTCTGCCCGGCTGACCCCCGGCGAGAAAATCCGCGCCAATATCTTCGGCGGCGAAGAGGTGGAGATGTGGTTTCTCCGTGTCAACGAGAGTTTGGGCCTGACGATGGACTACGACCAGAAGCGCGGCTACAAACGAATTGCCTGCATTAAGACGGCGTTTGAGGAGTTCCAGACCATCGGTGAGGACAAGTATAAAGAGGCCCTGGGGCTGCTGCTGGCAGCCTGGAACGGTGACCCGGATTCCCTGCGGGCGGCGAACGTCAGAGGGATGTGCCGCTTCGTGGCGCTGTACCACGGGGAGTACAACCCCAAGCGCATGGTGACGCAGCTCCGCAAGGTGGACCCGCTGACCATCTACCGGGAGGGCCGAGCCATCGGCAGCAGCCTGACCGGATACAAGAAGTATCTCTATCAGGTCTACCGCATTTACAACGGAAGCAGCAAAAAGTATGCGCTGCCCCTGAAATTCTGAGGGGACCTGCCATGAGAGAAAATTGGGTGTACCGCCGTGGGGATGTCTATTTAGCGGATTGCGGCGAATGGCGTGGCTCCATCCAGGGCGGCATCCGCCCCGTTGTGGTCATGCAAAACAACACCGGCAATCGGCACAGCCCCACGCTCAGCGTGGTCAAGCTGACATCGAAGGTGAACAAGAAGCCCAACCAGCCCACCCACTATGTGCTGGAAAACGTGAGGGGTATCCCGTACCCCTCGCAGGTTCTGGCGGAGCAGCCGGACACCATCAACAAGTCGGACATCATCCGCTATATGACCTACCTGTCGGATAAGCATATGGAGGCAATCAGCCGGTGTCTGGAGGTGGGGATGGGACTGGATATGGAACACCAACTGACTTCCCCCCAGTGCGTGAAAAACTGCGCCCATCAGACAGATGAAGAATACTTCGAGTTCGGTCTGTTCATGAGCCGGAGAGAGTACAAAACCATCAACCGACGGCTCATCCGGGGGCGCGACAGCAGCGCCTCCGAGGGCAAATACCTGGGCAGCGTTGCTCTTATGGATATAGTCAAAGCCAAACAGGAAAGAGCCGCTTTTTCAAAACACTAAAAAATGGCATCTTTTTCACTGGAAAAGCGTGCCGGTCACCACAGCACGCTTTTTCGCAACGCTTGCCGATGCCTGCGTCTTACCCGCCGCAGGCGTCCAGCATGGTCTCCGCCAGAATGCCATAGCCCCGGGTGGGGTCGTTGACGAGAACGTGTGTCACGGCCCCCACCAGCCGCCCATCCTGCAAAATGGGCGAGCCGGACATCCCCTGGACGATGCCGCCGGTGGCCTCCAGCAGGTCGGGATCGGTCACCTGAATCAGCAGGTTTCTGGTCTCAGACGCTGCCGCCGGATAAAGCCGCAGAATCTCCACACAATACTCCCGGACCTCGTCTCCGTCCACGTTGCAGTGGATGGCGGCCGCACCGGTGCTGACCTGGCTCCGCTGAGCCACAGGCAGCGCCTCTCCCTCAATCGCTTCATTGAGCTGGCCAAACACGCCGCAGTCGGTGTTTTCCGTCAAACTGCCCAGGTCCCGGGTCAGGTCAAAGGTGCCGTGGAGCTGCCCCGGATGACCGCTGCTCCCCACAACGGCGCTGGTCACGGTGGCGCTCATAATACTGCCGGTTTTCAGCGGCATCAGCAGGCTGGTGTCCACGTCGTTGATGCCGTGGCCCAGGGCACAGAACCGCCCGGTGGCCGGGTCATACCAGGTAACGGTGCCAATGCCCGCCATGGAGTCCCGCACCCAGGCCCCCAGCTTATAGCTGCCATCAGCCAGACAGGGCGCGGCCTCTGCGGTCACCTCCATCCGCCGCCCTGACCGCAGAGCGGTGACCGACAGTGTCTCTCCGCTCTGCTGGCGCAAAATTTCCTCCACCTCCTCAATGGTGTCCACCTGCTGACCGTCCAGTTGGGTGATGATGTCGCCCACCTTCAAGCCGCTCTCTTTGGCCGGGGAGTAGCTGCCCTGGGCGGTTGCGATCTCCTCTAGCCCCACCACCATGACGCCGTGGGAAAACAGCTTGATGCCCACCGTTTTGCCCACCGGCACCAGCATGGTCGGCTCTGCCTCGCCGGAACATTGGACGGCCTGGCATTGCCACGCCTGCCCAACGGCGGTCAGCAGAAACGACAGAGCTAACACCAGCGCCGCGCCCAACAGGATGGCGGCGTGTGCCGCCTGTTTCTCTTCCTTCATTCTCCATCCCTCCATCAGGGGCCTGTTTTGCGGAAAAATATGCTGATTTAAGGATATTTCCCCTCAAGACAGGCCAAATCACGCTGCCAGATTACTATGTTCTCACCGGGCCGAAAAAAACCGCGACGCCGCTGCCAAAGTCGGGCAGCGTTGGGCGAGTCGATTGTCGGCGGAATTGCGCCGCCGTGAATGGAAAGGATTCTTTGGGGGAAATTTCATATTTAAAGGAAGATGTTTCCGATTAAAAGAAGATAAAATTCCCGGTTTTCGCTTGTACTGTACCACCTATTTGTGGTACAATGAGCTTCAACCTCAGACAGAAAGGCGGATGTGAAATGAAACGACTGACGGCGATTTTTCTGGCGGCCTGTATGGTGCTCTCGGCCAGCGTCGTGGCCCTGGCTGACGGCACCGGCACGGAGGTCAAAGGCTACCTTGTGCTGGGCGAAGATTTGACCGATGAGGAGCTGGAAACGGTGCTGTCCTACCTCCAGGTGGAGGATATGGATGACTATGTGGTCAGCTACACCACCAACGAGCAGGAACACGAAGCCTTCGACAGCTACCTCAGCGCCTCGGTGGTGGGCAGCCGCGCCCTGTCCTCCATCCTGCTGGTTCCAGGGGAGAAGGGGGACGGCATTTCCGTTACCTCCTATAATATCACCTACTGCACAGTGGAAATGTACCAGAACGCGCTGATCTCCGCCGGGGTGGAGGATGTGTCCATCTACATTGCCGCGCCTTCTGCGGTCTCTGGCACCTGCGCTCTGGTCAGCGCCATGAACGCCTACTCGACCCTGACCGGGGAGGAGATCGACCAGGCCAGCGCCGACGCCGCTGTGGACGAGCTGGTGACCACCGGCGAGTTGGGCGACGCCATCGGCAGCAACGACACCGCCGCCGAGCTGATCGCACTGCTCAAGCAGCAACTGCTGGAGCAGGACCTGACCGAGGACGAGCTTTCCGACGCCATTGACGACGCCTGCGAGGAGATGGGGGTCACCATCGACGACGAGCTGAAGCAAAAGATCATCGACCTGCTGCTCAAGCTGAAGGAGACGGACATCGACGTGGACGCCCTGGCCCAGCAGGCCAGCCAGCTGTACGACAAAATCAGCGACACCATGGACTCCATGGGTATCACCAGGGAATCTGCGCTGAACTTTTTCCAGAAGGCGCTGCGATTCGTGCAAAACCTGCTCAGCAGCCTGTTTGGCAGCGGCGAATGAGCGACCTGGCGGCAGCCCCGCCGCGGACGCAAAAAAAGACCCGGCGATTCAACCTCTCGCCGGGTCACTTCTGTTCATTGTCCAAGGGTCCTTACCTCATTTTCGTTGAGTTCATTCAGGACTATTCACTGCGCCGTCACTGATGGCTGCTCTGCATTGTTCTTTGGTCTCAGTCCTTTCTTCCGTCGTCTAAGAAATCTTGAGTACACGCTTCATGCCACGCGCCTCCTCATATAGGCGGAATGTGGATAGGGACAAACTTACCTGTACATTGGACCGTACCTCCTGCGTTATTTGATTGCGGCTCTAAAAGCAACCCTCATAACACATCATCCTTTCGGGACTCGGGGGTGGTGGATAGGGACAAACTTACTTGTACATGGGACCGTACCTCCTGTGTTACTGAATAGCTGATCTGAAATCATACCACATAACACATCATCCTCTCAAGCGGATGGAGCGGAAGGAACATCGCTGCTTGACGGAACAGCTGCCGTTTTCACTGCGTCTTGGGAACCGACCCCTTTCTGGAGTGAATTTTGGTATCCTCTTTTGGATGAATAAAGGATACCACAGATCCGCTCATCTGTCAAGTGTTTTTGCAAATATTTTTTATTAAGTTCGAAAAGAGAATTATTCGTGCCATTGGGAGGCATTTGCATGACAAAAAACATCGTAATGGACATGGGGAACGTGCTGCTGGACTTCGACCCCCAGGTGCCGCTGGACCGATATTGTTCCACTCCGGAGGAAAAAGAGCTGGTGCAGCGGGAGCTGTTTCAAAGTCCAGTGTGGCTGATGGCCGACCAGGGGCTGATCCGGGACTGCGAGCGGTTTGACCGCATCAAGGGTCGGGTGCCGGAAGAGCACTGGCCCGCGCTGAAAGCCTGCGCGGATAACTGGTGGGTGTGTATGCACAACCCCATCCCCGGCGCGCTGGACTTCCTCCACGACTGCAAGGCGGCGGGGTACGGACTGTACCTGCTTTCCAACGCCTCCGACCTGTTTTTCACCTACTTCCCGGCCTTTTGCCCGCTGGAGTTCTTCGACGGGGCGGTGGTCTCCTGCCGGGAGAAGCTGCTGAAACCCGACCCGGAAATCTACCGGCGGCTGCTGGAGCGGTACCACCTGGAGGCGGAGACCTGTTACTTCGTGGACGACCGCCCGGACAACGTGGCGGCGGCCCAGGCCCTGGGCATGGGCGGTCACGTGTTCCGCATGGACTACCCCGCCATCCGCCGGGAGCTGGGGATGGAGCCATGAAAAAAGTCGCGGTCATCAACGACCTGTCCGGCTTTGGGCGGTGCTCCCTTACCGCCGCCCTGCCGGTGTTGGCCGCCATGGGGATCCAGCCGGTGCCGCTGCCCACGGCGGTGCTCTCCGCCCAGACGGGCTACCCCGACTATACCTACCTTGATTTGACCGGCCAGATGGACGGTATCCGCCGGGCGTGGCAGTCGATGGGCGCACGATTCGACGGCATTTCCACCGGTTTTGTGGCAAACCCCGCCCAATTCGACCAGCTCAACGCCTTTTTGGATACTTTTCAGCGGGAGGACACTCTGGTGCTGGTGGACCCGGTGATGGGGGACGGCGGCCGTGCCTTCGGGATGTTCAGCCCGGAACTGCTGGCGGGGATGCGTGGGCTGTGCCGCCGGGGGACCCTGCTGGTCCCCAATCTGACGGAGTGCTGCCTGCTGACCGGGTGGGACTACGCTGCGCTGACCGCCCACCGGAACGGGCGGGATTACACAGAGCGGGTGGCCGCCTGCGGCGAGGCCCTCCGCCGCCCCGGGCAGACGGTGGTCATCACCGGGGTCCAGGTCTCCGGCGAGGACGGCAGCCCCGCCGTGGGCAACCTGGCCCTGTGGGACGGCGGGATGTTCTTCCTGGACCAGCCCTACAACGGCAAAAGCTACTCCGGCACCGGCGACCTGTTCGCAGCCGCCCTGCTGGGTGCGCTGCTCCGGGGGGAAACGGTCCCCCAAGCCGTGGAGCGGGCGGAGCGGTTTCTCTCCGCCGCCATTGCCGCCGCGGCGCGGGAGGGGACAGACCGCAACGACGGCGTCCCCTACGAAGCGTTTTTGGGAATGCTGCTGGAAAATGAATTTCCGGGGCGCGCCGGAATGGCAGCAAACTCTGTCACAATAAAACCATAAAAAGAGACTGCATCCACTTCGCTCGTGGTGCAGTCTCTTTTCCTGTCTCAGCCGTCCGCAGTCAGCAGCGTATACCCCTCGTCGGCCTCCACCGAATCCTCCAGCCCCTCGGTGACGTAGAGATTGCCGTCGGCGTCGATGAACACGGCCTGAAATTCATCGCTGTGGGCCTGCCAGTAGGCGGTGCCCTCCTCCAGTCCCATGATGAACAACGCCGTGGAGAGGGCGTCGCCCAGGGTACCGTCAGGGGTGACGATGGTGACGGAGACCAGTCCACTGTCCGCCGGGTAGCCGGTGGCAGGGTCGAGGATGTGGTGGTAAGTCTCGCCGGTGGCCTCATCGGTGAAGTACCGTTCGTAGGAACCGGAGGTGATGACCGCCTGGTCCTCCACCTCGATGACCGCCACGATGGCTCCCTCACTGCCCACCGGGTCCTGAATGCCCACCCGCCAGAGGGAACCGTCGGGCTTGGTACCGAGACACTGGATGTTGCCGCCCAGAGAGACCATGGCGGAGGTCACTCCCATCACCTCGAACAGCTCCATGAGCCGCTGGGAGGTGTAGCCCTTGGCGATGCCTCCCAGGTCGATGGACTGTCCCTCTCCCAGGGTGACGGTAGAAGTGTCGGCGTCATAAGAGATACGGTCGGCCCCCACCAGCGCCAGGGTGGCCTGGATTTCTGACGGGTCCGGCACCTGGTAATCCTGGGTTGTGAAGCCCCACAGTTCCATCAGGGGGGAAACGGTGATGTCGAAAGCCCCGCCGGTGCTGTCGTAGATCTCCAGCGCCCGCTCCACCAGGGCGGCAGTGTCCTCAGAGAGAACGGCAGTGCCCGCCTGGTTCAGCTGAGAGACCTCGCTGTCCTCGCTGCCCACGGTGAGCAGGGCCTCCAGCCGCTGAATTTCCTCCACGGCGGCGTCCAGCGCCTCATCCCGGCTGCTGCCGTAGGCGGTCAGCGTCATATAGGTGTCCATAGCTTCCAGATACTGCGTGCTGGATTCCTCCGCCTCCGGGTCAGGCTCGACGGTCCCGGCAGAGCAGCCGGTCAGCAGCAGCGCTGCCAGCAGGCAGCAGAGAAAACGGTGCAGGTTTTTCATTCTTTATACTCCCTCGATGAGCGCTCAGCCGTTCGCGCTCGCGCAGGCGGCGGCCGCTCAAAACAACGCTAAATTTGTCATCAAGTGTTGTTTCTCTAAATCGACAAAAAACGACAAAAGAAACGAGAAAAAGACGGCAAATTTGACAAACCCTATTGACCTGAGTGTTACACTCAACTTTATAATATATCTGTTAGTAAGGGTTAAGCTGGCAGCGTGGACATTCCGCTCAAACAGGAATGCTCATCTGGCAGTAATAATAGAATTGCCCATCCTCCGTGGCTTCAAACAGGTGCCGCACCAAAATCGGCCCCGCCGCCTCCAGTCCCTGGGCTTCCAGCGCGGCCAACGCCGGGGGGAGCATCTGCTGGATCTCATCCGCGTCGGTGTTGGCCTTGCCGCCGATGGGCGAGCGGGGGATCTTCAGGTAGTAGCAGAAGACACGGCAGGCGGGGAACTGCTCCAGGTGGCTGCCCCGCAGACCCAGCAGCTCGGCCTGTTCCGCCGAGGCCGCGAAGCCGAAGACCACCTTCTCATCCCGAACGAGCCTGCAATATTCCACCGCCGGGGTAGCGTCGATCCAGTCTGACATGGCCTCGGTGTCCTCGGTTGAGAGGGACAAAAACGCTTCCATCTTGGAGAAGGGGAAAAAGACCAGGTCAGGCCGGTCTTCCAGCGTCCAGCTGCCCACCAGCGTTCCCTCCAGTGCTTTTTGCTGGCAGGTGTAAACGAATCGGAGGTTTTCCAGCGCCATGCCCCGCAGCAGCTGCTCCCGCTCCAGCGCCGCGATGCGCCGGGCACAGCCCGCAGCAGTTTCCGTCATGCTGGCATCGCCGAGGATGTGGCTGATCTCCCGCAGGGAATAGCCCGCATTTTGCAGCTTTTTGCTGATGAGGATGGCTGGGTATTGGGCGTGGTAGTAGTACCGGTACTGGTTGCCCTCCTCCCGCCGGGAAGTGAGGATGTGCTGCTTCTCGTAGTGCTTGATGAGGTCCCGGCTGACGCCCAGCTTCCGGGAAAACTCGCCCATGCGATATGTTTTTTGCTGTGCCATAGGGATTCGCTCCTCTTTCTTTGTAATTTATCTCACTGTCCTATAGTTTAGCGGAAAGGCAACGGCTTTTCAATTCTTTTTTTGAATCTTTCCGGGATTTGGCGAAATGCGCCGGGTCTCCGGTCCCTCCGTCGGCTCCCCTGTGCGGACGGCTCTGTGAAAGGAGAAGCAACACATGAAAATTGGTTTTATGGAACTGGTGGTCATCTTCATTGTGGCCCTGGTGGTCATCGGGCCGGATAAGCTGCCCGAGTTCGCCAGGAAGCTGGGGTCTGGTCTGCGGGCCTTCCGGGAGGCAACCAACGACCTGACCTCGGAGATCCGGGAGAATGTGGTGGAGCCTCTGGAAGAGGCCCAGGCTCCCATCCGGGAGGCCATGGAGCCGCTGGAGGAGATGGACAAAGAGATCAAAGGCAGCGTCAAAGAGGTGAAAACCTCTCTGAATAACATCGGCAAGCCGAAGAAAAAGTCTGCTGCAAAAGAGCAGACCCCCGCCGCCCAGCCGCCGGAGCCTCCGGCAGCGGAGACGTCGGCTCCGGAACCGGTGCAGGCCCCGGCGGCGGAAAACGTCTCCCCGGCCCCGGCGACCGACGCGGCGGAGGGAGCGGATACAGCTTCCCCGGCGGCGGAGGACGCCACATTAAACCAGAATAAAGGAGGAGAAACCACATGAAAATCGGTACGACAGAGCTGATCGTCGTCCTGCTGATTGTAGTGGTACTGTTTGGCCCCACTCAAATCCCCAAGCTGACCAAAATGCTGGGCAGCAGCATCAAGAACTTCCGGGACGGCATGAAGGACGAGGACAAGTCCGAGACCAAGGAAGAGAGCAAGCCCCAGGATGAGCAGGCGTAAGGAAAAAAAGCCGTCCGTGCCCGACAATGGGGAAATGAGCCTGAGCGGACACCTGAAAGAGCTGCGCAATCGTATCATCGTCTGCGTGGTCTTTCTGGTGGCCGCCGTGTTGGTGTGTCTGTTCTTCGCTCCTCAACTGGTGGAGCTGTTCACCGACCTGGGCAAGGACTACGACTACAAGTTTGTCTACATCGCCCCCCAGGAGTTGCTCACGGTCCAGCTGTCCATCGCTGCCATTGGCGGCCTGGTACTCAGCTCCCCTGTGATCTTCTACCACATCTACGCCTTTTGCGCCCCCGGCCTGAAAAAGCGGGAACGGCTGTTCTTCCTGCTGGCCGTGGGCTTTGGCGCGGTGTGCTTCTGCGTGGGAGTGCTGTTTGCCTACAAAATCAGCGTCCCCTTCATGCTCTACTTCTTCATGGACCTGAGCGTGGGGACCGCCGTTACCGCCTCCGTCAGCATTCAGAACTATGTGAATTTTCTGCTGACGGTCTTTGTCGTGTTCGGCGCGGTGTTTGAGCTGCCGGTGGTGTCCGTGTTGCTGACCCGCATCGGGCTGCTCAAACCCCAGTGGCTGGCAAAGTCCCGGAAGGTGCTGTTCGTCCTCATCTTCGTGCTGGCCGCCATCATTACCCCACCGGACATCCTCTCGCAAATCATGGTGGCGTTCCCCATGATGGCCCTGCTGGAGCTGAGCATCTTCCTGTGCAAAATTTGCACCAGGCTGTGGCACCTGGACGAGGAGGAGGACGAAGAGGAAAGCGTCAACGGGGAGTGACCCCATCCACTTTTGTTTATCCTGCGGCCCCGTGAGAAGGCCGCCGTATAAAGCAACCCCCTGGAGAAAACAAGACTTTTATATTGGGAGGAAGAACTTTATGGCAAAAAAACAACCCATCTCTCGCCGGGATTTCATCAAGGGCATGGCTGCCGGCGCAGCCAGCGTCGTGACCCTTGGTGTGCTCCAGGCCTGCGAGAACGGCATATCCACTGCCGCCTCGTCCAGCAGCACGGCGGCATCGTCCAGCAGCGGCACCACCGCTGCCAGCTCCATGAGCTATACCCCCGGCACCTACTCCGCCACCGCCGCCGGTATTTCCAGCGATGTCACCGTCACCATGACCTTCGACGAGACCAGCATCACCGCCGTGGAGATCGACGTTTCCGGTGAAACCGCTGACATCGGCGGCGCCATTGGCGACGATATGGCCCAGGCCATTCTGGACGCCCAGTCCTGCGACGTGGACGCCGTCTCCGGCGCCACCGTCACCAGCGACGCCATCAAGACCGCCGCCGCCGACTGTATTTCCCAGGCAAGCGGCACCACCGTCACCGTCAGCGAGGAGGAGGACAGCGGTTCCTCCGACTGGCTAGGCGAAGCCCCTGAAATCGACGAATCTGAAATCACCGAGACCCTGGACACCGAGGTCCTGGTGGTTGGCTGCGGCTCCGGCGGCTGGATCGCCGCCATGACCGCCGCCGAAGAGGGCGCGAAGGTGTTGGTGGTGGAAAAGAACGAATCCCCCACCAGACCCCGTGAGGACATCGGCGCCATCAACTCCAAGCTCCAGTTGGCATCCTTCGAGGAGTATCCGGAGTTTGAGATCGACAAGATGGAAGCCCTTCAGGAAATCGTCCGCTATGGTGCGGGCTATGTCAACTCCGACCTGATCCGCTGCTGGGAGGACAACAGCGCCGAGATGATTGACTGGCTGACCGATTTGCTGGAAAGCACCGGCGACTGGTACATGAGCCTGGAAGGCGGCGTGGGCGACACCAGCGACCCCGGCCGTGACAAGGCTTACGCCACCGGCCACAGCCCCCACCTGACCGATACCGCCCCGGAGGACACCAGCCTGAACTCCACCTTCCAGGCCCACTGCGACGACCTGGGCGTGGAGTGGAAGCTG
>JAJQAS010000027.1 GCA_021203685.1 Clostridiales bacterium
GAAACCCCTCCGCCACCGCCTGCGGCGGCGGCCCTCCTCCCCTTTCAGGGGAGGCAAGGGGGGATAGTGCTTGACATTTGGCTGCGGTTTCATCTAATAAGCAGTACGACTTCCTCAAAAATATCACACTATCATTGAGATACTGCCACCCTCCTTCGCCGCAAGGCGAACAACGGGGCTGGCGTCCCCATAATTGCACATTGCACATTGCTAATTGCTAATTGTGATTCGCCAGCATCGTTCTCCCGGCTTAGGAAGAAACGCCCGGTCCGCGCCGAACCCGTCCAGTGCCGCCACCTGACCGCCCACGTCAAAGACGGCGATTTTGTCCCGGACGGTCCGGGGAACCTTGCTGTCGATGAGCAGCTTCTTCACCGTTTTCCGGTCCCTGGCGGGGAGGGTGATGGCGTCCCCGGTGCGCCGGGGGCGGAGAATCAGCCCCGGACAGGGGACGAGGTAAAACTCGTCGGGCTGGTTGAACTTGCCCTCCGGGCAGGTCGCCCACTGGCACTCCAGTACCCGGTTCCCGATGGTCACGCAGTCCCCCGGCGACAGGGGGACGGGCTGAAACGGTCCGTTTTGTGCGTCTCTGGTGAACACCAGCCGGTCATATTCCCGCCGGGCGGTCAGCCCACCGGGGAGGGAATACCGCCCGCCGGGGTCGTCGCTTTTGCACAGGGATAATACAACTTCCCGCTGGGCGGCGGTGAGTACCACGTCCGGGTTTAGCCGCGCCGCCAGGCATTGTACTACCCGATTGGCGAGGGCGGGGTGCAGCTTCGCCAGTTCCCCGGCGGGGTAGGAAAACCCACCCTCTGTGGGAACGGCCCGGTCTGCGATTTCCGCCGCCTGCCCCTCCAGATAATCGTTGTCCTGCCGGAGGCCCCGCATGGTGCGGTTCAGCCCCTCCAGCAGGTTGGGATTCTGGGCCTTCAACAGGGGCAGCACCTGATGGCGCAGGTAGTTCCGGCGGTAGGTGGTGTCGGCGTTGGTGCTGTCCTCCACGTGGGGGATGTCCCAACGTTCCAAATATGCGTCGATTTCCGCCCGGCTGGCAGTCAGCAGGGGGCGAATGAGGTTCCCCCGAACCGGGGGGATGCCCCCCAGCCCGTTCAGACCGCTGCCGCGCAGCAGGTGCAGCAGCAGGGTCTCGGCGTTGTCGTCGGCGTTGTGAGCGGTGGCGATTTTTTCTATGCCCGCTTTCCGGGCGGTGTCCTGCAAAAAGGCGTAGCGCAGAGCGCGGGCGGCTTCCTCCAGCCCCAGGCCCTGTTCCTTCGCCCGGCGGGGCACATCTCCCCGGCCCACATGGCAGGGGATGCCGTGGGCCCGGCACCAGGTTTCCACAAAGGCGGCGTCCTGGGCCGACTGGGGCCGGATGCCGTGGTCGTAGGTGGCGGCCTGGACCGCGTACCCCTCCCGCCAAAGCAGGTGGAGCAGACACATGGAGTCCCCGCCGCCGGAGACGGCCACCAGCACCCGCTCGCCGGGGGAGAGCATCTGGCACTCCCCCACCAGGGCGCGGACGCACGCCGTCACCAAGGCGGCTCCTCCCGCCGGGTCTCCAGGTTGGAGAAGGTGGTGTACTCCGGCAGCCACTGGAGGTAGACCTTGCCGGTCTCGCCGTGGCGGTTTTTGGCGATGATCAGCTCGGCCTGGTTGTGGGCCTCGCTGTCCTCGTTATAATAGTCGTCCCGGTAGATGAACAGAACGATGTCCGCGTCCTGCTCGATGGCGCCGGACTCCCGCAGGTCGGAGAGCAGCGGACGCTTGTCCTGGCGGCTCTCGTTGGCGCGGGACAGCTGGCTCAGGCAGAGGATGGGGACGTTCAGCTCCTTGGCCATGATCTTCAGGCTCCGGGAGATGTCGGAGACCACCTGCTGGCGGTTCTCCCCGGCGTAGGTCCGCCCGCCGGCGGACTGCATCAGCTGGAGGTAGTCGATGCAGACCAGCCCCAGGTTGTCCACCCGGCGGCACTTGGCCAGCATATCCGCCACCGTCAGGGAGGGGTTGTCGTCCAGCAAAATGGTGGTCTGGTTCAGGGCGGCGCTGGCCAGGGCGATGCTGCCCCAGTCCTCCGGATCCAGCTGACCGGTGGTGAGCTTTTTGTTGTCGATGAACGATTCGTTGGACAGCAGCCGCATGGCCAGCTGCTCCCGGCTCATCTCCAGAGAGAAGAACACCACCGACTTGCCGCAGTGCTTGCCCGCGTGAAGCAGGATGTTCAGGGCCAGAGAGGTCTTGCCCATGCCCGGCCGGGCGGCCAGCAAAATCAGGTCGGAGTTGTTCAGGCCGGAAATGGCCTTGTCCAGCACCGTCAGGCCGGTGGAGATGCCGGGCACCGCCTGGTCGCTGGCGGAAAGCTCCTCCAGCCGGGCGTACACGTCCTGCATGACTGCGGAGATGTGGAGCAGCCCCCGGCTGCCCCGGCCCTGGCGGATGGCGTAAATGCGCTGCTCCGCCGCCTCCAGAATGTCCTGTCCGCTGCCCTCGCTGCGCTGGATCATGCCGGTGATGTCCCCGGCGGTCTGGGCGATCTGCCGCAGCAGCGAGCGGTCCTTGACGATGGAGACGTACTCCATCACGTTGGCGGAGGTGGGGGTCACGTCGATGATTTGCAGGACGTAGCCCCGGGTGTTGTTCTCGTCGTAGGTGCCGTTTTCCCGCATCCGGTTCAGCACCGTGACCGCATCGATGGGCTGGGAGAGGACGAACATGGAGTAGATGGCCTCGTAGATGTCCCGGTTCTGCTGCATGTAGAAGTCCCCCGCCTCCAGCGCCTCGATGACGTCGGGAATGCAGCGGCTGTCGATGAGCATACTGCCCAGCACCGACTGCTCCGCCTCCAGCGAGTGGGGCAT